>CAIUQW010000114.1 GCA_903901395.1 uncultured Chlorobiales bacterium
AACGAAATCATATCTTTTATCGACAATTTTCATAAATCCCCCTCTTCTCATTGTATAATTAAGGATTTGTTTAAATCGCTTTTTTGATGATAAAAACCTATAGCAAAACGCGCTTGCTCTTCCATCGTCAGAGCAGAGGGTATATCAGGAGAAATCCTGTCAATGATTTCTGTGAGCAACTTTTCATATTTACGCTTCAATCCTCTGACTTTAATTTTTTCAAGATGGTAATTCTTCATTTTCAATAATTGAGGAAACACCGTTTTGGGCGTTGACGAGGCCATCGCATAATAATGATCTCGTATAGTGCTCTTGATACCGGGAACTGCCTGCTCCTGTATCTTTTCAAGAACAGCAAACAGCCTGCCAAACAGGTAACCCGTACTCGTGTTCGCTTCATCAAGGCTCACTGAAATTGCCTCCTTTTCTTTGAATGAATTGATTCTGCATGAACGGTTCAAGCATGCTTTCAATATTCCTGCCTGCATTCTCCTTACGTTCCGCATTGCACCAATACGCAATACTGTCTGATGAAGCATCATTGATGGATATGCCTCACCGGTAATGATCGCGCGAACAATTTGTGAAGCCATATTCGACGGTATATTATCAATTTTGTTCTCTACCGCGACTGCAGAAAGTAACCAATAAACGGAATAATGTCCGGTATCATAATTCGATCGCACAATATCAATATCTTCATAATGCTGTCGTATGGCAGCTGCGATTTTACCTTCAGTGCTTTCATGCCAGAATCTCACTGCTATTCTGGCAGCGTTCGGCCCCAGCCCCAACACGTAAAACCGTGTTGGAGCGCTGTTCGTAAAGGATGAACAGGCCTCGCTCTTTAGAGCGGCAACGGCCCGAACATCGACTTCGGAGTCATCCGGGGAAGGAAAACAAAAAAAAGAGGGGAACAAGGTCTCTAATTCACTTGTCATCTCTGCCCAAAAAATAATGGTAATATCTCCGATCTGAACTCTGTTTTTCGAGTTACGGGCAAGTAGGGCGTTGAGCGCTGTTGAATAGGCAAATTCAGCCGACTTGCTTACCGGAGCATTATATGCCTGCTCTTTTCCATATGAATCATAACCTGAATTCTTTTGAAAAGAGACGATCTTTTTCGAATCCTTGTTTATGGGGGTATCGCTGTGTATTCGAGCAATAGGCTCATATCTTCCGGTCAGAAGACACACGCCGCATCCATCTTCGTCACGCGCATTCATTTCGAGGGAATCGACGTACGCTCGCACATTCGGACGACACGGTATCAAACAAGATTCGCTTTCCAAACGAAAACTCATATTGCAGCCAATCACCTTCAGGCAGTCGCGCCACCTGTCGGAACACGAAACTCTTTTATACTCTCCCTTCTCATAAAACGAAATAATTGCCGCAACCCCATCATCTTCCACAAGAGATTCCGGCAAAAACCTGACTTTTTCTATAAATGTACATAATTGTTTTTTTGCCATATCTACGCTTTTGGCTTCATTGCTCCTTGGCATGCCCAATACATAGCCATAATGATCCCATAGCAAATTACTTGTCATCCATGCATTTGAACCAGACCTTGCTACCCCCTTTGGGAGTAGATAAACCTCGGCTCTTTTCGCGTTACCTTTCCATGTATCTTCAAGAGCAATAAAATTCCCTTCATTATCGATAACTATGATAAAAGGTATTTCTTTCCATTCAAATCCTTGGGGGGCAATTCCGCTTTCTTTATCAGCTGCTTTTTGCTGGTAATAATTATAGAGAGCCTGTAAAATCATTTTTTCACCTCTTCACTCTCCCAATCTGGCACTTCGATGATACCGGAATTCATTTGTGCGCGAAAAAAACCAGGAGTCGGATCCTGAGGATTATTGAAATCGAGATCATACAACATAAAACCGAGATCTCTCGTTTCACCGATTGGCGCTGGCTCATTTGAAAGATCATCTACATACCTGAAATCACAACTGAACTCGCGGCAACCGAGATATGGCTGATTGAAACACTGTCCTTTTCTTGCCCGGCGCTCAAACATGGCATAATATTTCCCTGGATTCTCGTCTTTCCTTGACATCTCTTTTTCCCAGGCATCTTCCGATGGCACAGGCACTATATCGCCTGCTTTTTTTCTGTCTGCTGGAGGTATAAATTCAAGATCGGCATACAACCGGTAAGCTACATCCCGAAGCAACAAGCTTGCTCTTTGCTGACGGTGCTTCAATCCTCCCTGATTGTCTGTATCATCGATATAAATTCCCCCATTGTCGCTCATGACAATACCTAATTCATTACGTCGAACCGATATCCATTTGATTGGACGCAATACATCGATTTTACGTATTCTCCATCGTACAGCAGGCTTCCAGAAAATTGACTCGAACACCGCGCGAGCCGCAGAAGGCGTAATAACATCGTAACTCACCCTCTCCACTTTCATTTCAGGTCTCGTAAAACAGGCAAAATCCCCTTTGACCTCAAGACAGAAGGTTCTGTTGAAATATTCCATACCATTGTTCAGTTGAACTTTTTTTGTAAAAAGCACTCAAAAACATGAGAGAGATGGCTGATCGCATTGCATCCATCTCGGGATACAGTAATAATCATACTTTTCTGGAGATGCGGTACCAGGTATTGCTGATGATTTCTCGACGTTTTCGGCTGATTTTACTCGCTGCTGTGTGGCATCCATCGAGATCATTCGATTCGCAATCTCTTCTCGATCGAATACTCCATGCCGAAAATGTATGACCATCCCGTTCATCCGACACAATCAGTCCGTTTGTCTGATGCTTTTACCTCCATCTTCACGAGTGTGAAACACCCCATGACGAGACTAAAAAGTATTTAGCAGTGTTAATTTGCGAACTGATACTCGAAAGATGCATATAAACGCTCATATATTATTCATAATATTTACTGCAAATAGAAATCGACCTTGAATTCAGGCCTCAATTCATCAGAGACAGACTGTCTTGACCAGAGCATTAATGTGCCGTTGTACTCTGAATATTCAACA
>CAIUQW010000115.1 GCA_903901395.1 uncultured Chlorobiales bacterium
CTACCAGATCGATGATGAAGTCTATCCGCTCATCGGCATGATCAAGGACGATCTCTTTGAGGAGGTGGCCGCGCTGAACAGCAACGGCTATCGCGTGCTTGCCCTTGCCTACAACGAGTACTCACCCGACCGCAAGCGTTTTACCCACGAGGACGAGAAGAACCTGATCCTGCTCGGCTATATCGCCTTCCTCGATCCGCCGAAAGACTCGACCGCGCAAGCGCTGGTGAGCCTGCGCGATGCGGGCGTGAAGGTGAAGATTCTGACCGGCGACAACGCGCTCGTGACCCGCAAGATTTGCAAGGATGTGGGCATGGCGGTCAACCACGTGGTGACGGGCGACGAGCTGGCGCGGATGACGCCGGTGGAGTTTGGAAAAGCCGTGGGGGCGGCGGACGTGCTCGCCAAGCTCTCGCCGTTGCAGAAGGAGCAGGTGGTACAGTCGTTGCGCAGGCACGGCCACGTGATCGGCTACATGGGCGACGGCATCAACGACGCGCCCGCCCTTCGCGCCGCCGACGTGGGTATTTCGGTCGATACAGCGGTAGACGTGGCCAAGGAGTCCGCCGACATCGTGCTGCTCGAAAAAAGCCTCATGGTGCTCGACGACGGCATTCTCGAAGGACGGCGCGTCTTCGCCAACATCATCAAATACATCAGGATGGGGGCAAGCTCGAACTTCGGCAACATGTTCAGCGTCGTCGGCGCGAGCTACCTGTTACCCTTCCTGCCGATGCAGCCGATCCAGATTCTGCTTAACAACCTGCTCTACGACTTTTCGCAGACCGGCATTCCCACCGACAGCGTCGATGAGGAGCAGATCAGGAGTCCGCGCAAGTGGGACATCGGCAACATCAAGTGGTTCATGATCGTGGTCGGGCCAATCAGCTCGATTTTCGATTACGCCACCTTTGCCCTGATGTGGTTTTTCTTCAACAGCCGTATTTTCAACGACCCAGCGGTGGCGAGTGGCGTAAAAGATCACGCCGTGGCGCTCTTCCAGACCGGCTGGTTCGTGGAGTCGCTTCTGACGCAGACGCTCATCGTGCACATCATCAGGACGCGCAAAATCCCGTTCCTGCAAAGCCGCGCCTCGCTCCCGATGCTGCTGACCACGCTCGCCGTCATGGCCGTGGCGATCTGGCTGCCCTACTCGTCGTTTGCGTCGCTCTTCGGCATGGTTGCGTTGCCGCTCTCTTATTTCGGCTGGATCGCGCTCTTCCTGCTCGCCTACGGCGCGATGACGCATACGGTTAAAACCTGGTTCTTCAAACGTTTCGGAGGAAGTTGACATGCTGAAAACCCTTCTCGATGCTCTCGAACACGGACGCCTGGTCGAGTTGCCGGATAACGACAAGAGCGACGCCCTGCAGTTTCTCGCCACGATGCTCGAAGCGGTGCCCGCAATTCCGCCGGGCACAGATATTGTGGAGATCGTGCTGGAGCACGAAAAGAGTTCCAACACCTCGCTCGGTGTCGGATGGGCGTGCCCTCACGCGCGAGTGAACTTCGACGGCGAGCTGTGCTGCGCCATCGGCTGGAGTCCGGCGGGCATCGATTACGGCATCGCGGGCGAGCCGCTCGTGCGCCTGGTGGTGATGTTCTTCGTGCCCGAAAACCAGC
>CAIUQW010000116.1 GCA_903901395.1 uncultured Chlorobiales bacterium
CAGGCACCAATGGTGATGCAGGAGTCGGCGACGTTGAACACCGGCCAGAGGTCGAGCGGAACGCCAAAAAGGACGCCGTGGTAGAGGTCAAAATAGATGAAGTCCACAACGTGGCCGAGCATGACGCGGTCGAGCAGGTTGCCCACTCCGCCGCCGAGGATCAGCGCGAAAGCCGTCAGAAAAAGCGGACTCCGGTTGTTCGATTTCAGCACATACCAGACGACGCCTGCCGAGATGGCGAGGGTCAGCAGAAGCAGTCCCGCTGGCGGGAGGAAACGCATGCTGAAGGCGATGCCGAGGTTTTCGGCATAGGTCAGCTTGAGCCACTCCGGCGCGATGACGATAGTTTGCCCGCCGTCGCGCAGGTAGTGAATGGCGAGAAGCTTGGTTACCCGGTCAAGCAGTGCGGCAGCGACCGCGATCAGATAAAAGAGGGCCATGAACAGAGTGTCGTTGTCAGAAAATCAGGAGAGTCCAGCGAAATATGTCGTCCAACCGCATCATGCGCCGCACTTTTCGATCTCCGTCATCACGGTTTTCTTGACCAGCTCGACGGGAAGTTCCTGCCCCGTCCAGATCGAGAAGGCGCGGGCGGCCTGGGCGATGAGCATCTCGATGCCCGGAACGATGGTAGCTCCGGCGGCGCGAGCGTCGGCAAGCAGCGGCGTTTCGAACGGGTTGTAAACCATGTCGTAGACGATCTGGCCGTCATGCAGCAGCCCGTGACCGGTCGGCAGAATGTTGTGGCCATGCTCGACCCGTCCGGCGGTGCCCACCGGCGTCGCGTTGACGAGAACGCGGCAGTCGCGGATCAGCTTGCCGCACGCAGGCTGGTCAATCTCGCGGCCCGAGAGGATGGTGACGATGTCGCGGTATGCGTACTCTTCGAGCATATCCTCGGCCTTCTGCGTGTCGCGCACCACGAGCAGCACCGACGACGGGCTGAAGCGGAGCCTGAAGGCTTCGACGGCAGCCAGCGCGGCTCCGCCGTTGCCGAAGATGCAGACCGGTTTGTTCCGGATCGACTCCGCCATCGGCATGAGCGGCGCGGCGAAGCCGTCGATGTCGGTGTTGTAGCCAAGGAGGCGGCCATTGTCGTTGACGATGGCGTTGACCGCGCCGATGGAGAGCGCTTCAGGCGAGAGTTCGTCAAGAAACGGCACGACGGTTTTCTTGTACGGAATGGTTACGCTGAATCCCGCAATGCCGAGCGCGCGGCTTCCTCTGATCGCATCGCCGATCATTTCAGGCGACGGGATGTTGAAGATGGTGTAAACGCAGGGCAGGCCAAGCGCCTCGAAGGCGGTGTTGTGGATCAGGGGCGACCACGAGTAATCGACATGTCTGCCGATAAGCCCGAAAATCTTTTTGGACTGAGAGTTGGACACGATGTTAGTTTCGCTTGAAGTTCAGGAGATTCCGAGCAGTCTGCGCACGGCATCCTGCTGATAGAGTTCGGGGAACGTGCTCTGGAAAAGCTGCTTCTTGTCAGGATCGATCTTGAATGCCTTGCTGAGCGCCTTGAGGGTGCTCTGGTTGTCGCCCATGGCAAAATAGGTCGCG
>CAIUQW010000117.1 GCA_903901395.1 uncultured Chlorobiales bacterium
CTGGCGACGGTGCTGGTCGATTATCCGCAGGAGCGCTCGCGTGGCAAGCTCATCGCCATCGTGGGATTCCTGAACGGACTCGGCATCGTCATCCTGAACCAGTTTTTCGGCAGCCTGCCCAAAACGCTTGTGGCGAAAGGGTTCAGCGGTACCGAGGCCGGATTCTGGGCGCACTCGGCAGTCGCCGCCACGGCGCTCGTGACGGCGGTGATTCTCGCCATCGGTCTCAAAGGCGGTACGCCGGTGCGTCACGAAGAGCGGCTGCCGGTGAAGGAGCTGCTCGTTAGCGGCTTCCGCCATGCCCGCAATCCGCGCATCCTGCTCTCCTACGCGGCGGCCTTCGTGGCGCGGGGCGACCAGTCGATCATCGGCACCTTCGTGCCGCTCTGGGGCATGACCGCCGGTCTGGCGATGGGCCTGGAACCGGCGGCGGCGGTCAAAAAGGGCACCTTTATCTTCGTCATCTCGCAGGTCGCCGCGCTCTGTTGGGCGCCAGTCATCGGCATCTTCATCGACCGCTGGAATCGCGTCACGGCGCTCACCTTCTGCATGGGCCTGGCCGCCGTGGGCTACCTCTCGCTCGGCCTCATCGGCAACCCGCTCGCGCCGTGGTCGCTCATCTTCTTCGTACTGCTCGGTATCGGCCAGATCAGCGCCTTCCTCGGCTCGCAATCGCTCATCGGCCAGGAAGCGCCGAGGGAGGCGCGCGGCTCGGTCATCGGCGCCTTCAACATCAGCGGCGCCATCGGCATCCTTTTCATCACCACCACCGGAGGCCGCCTCTTCGACGGCATGAGCCCCAAAGCCCCCTTCATCATCGTCGGCGCAGTGAACCTGCTGGTGATGCTGGGAGGCGTGTGGCTGCGGGCGAAGGAGGGGAAAACAGTTCTGTAGAAGAGAAAAATTGAGCGAAAGCAACAGAATCCGTCAAATCTTTTGCTATATGTTAGCTGCAATTGAGAAAATATGTTCACGTTGGAGTTGGGCGACAAAACATGCCGTGATGATTCTATCTGATTGGGTTGATCATTTATAGTATTTGTTCTGAAAGCGAGACGCAGTCATGACAGAGTTCTGCCACCGGATACCAGCGTTCATGACCGGCAATTTCTCTGGATGAGCTGAAAAATGAACGTCTTGGCCTCGATTATGTGATGCTCTGCTCGATGAATCCTGTAAATGGTTTCATTCATACTTTTAAAGCAGATGCTTTTTTTCTCCTGGCATAAACACTTGTCGCGGAAAAGCCTGTTGCCAATAACACACAGGCCGATGGTTCAGGAATGGCGGTAACCGAAAAGTTGTCAAGACCGCTAAAAGATGGATCATTACGGAAAGTCACCGCAAAGGTATCAGTTCCGGTCGCGGTGACGGTGAATGTGTATTGCGTCCACGGTTGATTCGGTACAGGATTGATTTTTACCTGGGTTTCGCCATTGAACTTGAAAAGCACTTCGCTTGGTTGCGAGCCATCGCTAACAACCCATCCACTAACAAGCAATGTTTGCCCGGCAATATCAGAGAAGGTTTGGCTCAGAGTATCTTCAAAACCGCTTTGCGGGCCTTCGTGAAGGTAAAAGGAGCCATCTTGCGCCCCATAACCCATTGTTGCAGAATACACATATGTCCAGGCAGGATTTCCGCTTTCAATCCAGTTACTCAGATTGCCAGTCTCGAAGCTGCCGTTCTGCAACAGATTAACCGCAGCGCGGGCTGGAGAATTTCCCGCTATAGCTGAACCTGAAACAAACAAACAGGTTAGCACCGTATGTTTAAACTTTTTCATCAGCGTCGTGTTAGTGTTGTTGAATCTCTATGGGTATCATTTCGCGAAGCTTGCTGCGGGGGAGTTGATTTCGGGTATTTCTTTCAGTAAACGCACTGATCTTAAGTGCTGCGTATTACGAAATACGAATTGCTATTAACTGCAAATAGCGTATTTATTACTATCGCAACTATCATATTTTACAAATAATCAAACTATAAACAAAAAGTTTAACTGAATTCAGTGGCCGGTTAATGCGCGTTCACACTGGAATGAGAGAGCCTCAATGATCAAACCCTCACAGATACTCATTCAAAGCTGATATTGCATTGATTAAAACACTATAATTCAGCGATGCGTTGTATAGCTGTATTTTGATAACGGTTATGATAAATCTGTGTATTCTATGTTAACTCATTTCTGGTAAAGTAGATAATCGGCATAACAGTTCTGCACTGTGAGATATATACAAAATCCAGATATGATCGATGTATCATAAAAAATCGATCATATCTGGTTATAGCTTATTTGTTCTGTAATCGGAATAAAAAGGTTGAATGTCCCGAGAGGTGAATGCCTCCAGAATACGAGGAGGCAATTCCGGGCTTTCAGGCATTCTCGATCAGGCACACCGCGTGGGCGCAGGCGCCCTCCTGGCGGCCTACGTAGCCGAGTTTTTCGTTGGTGGTGGCTTTGACCGATACGGTGTTCAGCTCCATGCCGAGGACGCGGGCGATGTTGCGGCGCATCTCTTCGATGTAGGGGGCGATTTTCGGCTTTTCGAGCAGCAGCATGACGTCGATGTTTACCGGCTTGTACCCTTCGCGGTCGAGAAGCTTGCCGACGTGCTTGAGCAGAATCATGCTGTCGATGTCCTTGAACTCCGCACTGGTGTCGGGGAAGTGCTTGCCGATGTCGCCGAGCGCCGCCGCGCCGAGCAGGGCGTCGCTGATGGCGTGCAGCAGCACGTCGGCATCGCTGTGGCCGAGCAGGCCGACCGGCGAGGGAATGTCAACCC
>CAIUQW010000118.1 GCA_903901395.1 uncultured Chlorobiales bacterium
ATTCACACGACGGAGCGGATTGAGAGCTGCTGTCCAGTGCCAAATTGTCCGAAAGTTCCTTGCTCACCCGATCGAAGTTGTGTTACTAAAACTCGAAGCCTCAAAAATAACATGTTTTTAATTAAAGTGCCTTCGCCAATTCTTTCTTTTTACAAGAAAATCACGTGATGGCGCTCTTTCTCTGAGCAGGATTGATGGATTCACCGGAAAGTCACCGATGCGGGTGATTCGGATTATCCTTTTCACATATCTCGTAAATCAGAAACCTTTACTATCTTTTCACTTGATTTTTTCACAGCCTCTGAGCTATCCCTCATTATCAATCTAAAGAGACCATGAGAGTTCCGGTGGGGAAATACAGAGGTGAAGTAAATTTTTAATATATTTATGGTTCGCGGCGAAGGTTTAAATTCAGCTTTAGCGTTATTGCAGTTATTTAGTGCCAAGATTTGATAAATACCGATATATTTTGTAAATAAAAGCCGTAAGCCTCGCCGTCAAGCTTATGTAGTACCCCTCCCGAGATGGCCTTCCAAATGACCAGACAGATAAGATGCAACACGAGTGATGGAACTGCTAACACGAGCTTTGATTCTACGGTCACTACTGAGCTTGCTTGAAGAATTTGTTGTGTGGTACTATACAGTGCCGGTTTAGACTGATTTGTACAAATTGGCAGGTTTAGATAATGACTAATGCTGGTAAGTTATTTTGAGATAAATAATTAACTGGTTCGTAATTATGATTTTTTCTTTGTTATTATACAGAAAGAAGTGTTCTGTTTTTCTGGAAATAGGTAGATCAGTTTAAAAATTTTTAGTCCGTATTGTCCAAAGGGAGTCAATTTATCATCAATTAAAGGAGAATATAAAATGAATTTTTTGAAAAGGTTGTTTGGTAAACCTGTTGAATCGCATAAGGAAACAGATGTTGTATTATATAGCGAAAAAGACAATTTAGGCACAAGGCATGATACGGAATCCAAAGCAAGTTCATATTGGATTGGCCGCATAGCGGTAAATAATAATGACCCTTTTGTAATGTATTTTTTTGACAATGAAAAAGACGCACAAGAATCACTTTTAGAATTGCCCTGTATCCACATAGCCAATGATTCAGGAAAACTAATATGTACGGAAGTACTGATATTTGGCTATTATCAAACAAAAGAAGGAAAATACGAGGCAATAATATGTGGAAGTGACCTGACTCAAGAATTATGGGAACAGGCTAAGTCCAGTTTCAAAAAACACGGTGGACAACCTCTTGGACAAGGTGAACTTGAACCCGAAAAGCGAGATGTACATAGTAAGTCCAAAGAATCCGCGCCCAAGAAAGTCGTGTTCGTCAAAGAGGAAAAACAAGTCAAGATGGGGGCAACTTTTATTTATAGAATTCACAAAGCGCCTGACGCAATTTCGGCACAAGCGTTTTTACAACAAAATCCAGTGACTCAAAAATTAGTTTATCTTATAGTAGAAACTCCAGAAGGTAATTATTGTCGTGATGTTGATGGTATATATAAGGAGTAGCTTTTACATGCCCAAAAACGCTATAGCGATGCGTTGCACGACGACGCAATGGAACATGCGCTTAAATACAAAAGTTATGCTTGTGTTTTGTATTTCTAATAATCAGTGAGAGAGACATTCCTTCATACAAGTATCTGATTTGAGGATAGAAAACCCTTTCAAATCTTCAACTTCAAACAGAAGCGCTCCCTGAATTGAAGCGTTAATGCAACCCATTGAACAATCCGCCTGATTTCGCTCTTGTCGTGCCAATGTCCGTACATTATATTGATAGCTTAATCGCATAAAGGAAAAACGTCATGGCAACCAGCACATCACTCAAATCGGAGCGGATCGATGTCCGCGCAAGTGTATCCGTTAAGCAGCTCTTGCAGGAGGCTGCGCAGGCGTCTCATAAAAGCGTCAGCGAATTTTTGCTGGATGCGGGCATCACCGCCGCCAACCAGACGCTTGCCGACCGCCGCCAGTTTGCACTTGATGCATCACAGTGGCAGCAGTTTCAGGAGCTTCTCGACAGGCCGGTATCCGCCCCTGATAGCCGGATGAAGGCATTGCTTACCGAGCCGGGAGTACTCGATTGACGGATGCTCGCTTCAGCAAGGTTCAGAAACTCGCCGCTACTCACGACGTGTCGGCATTCGATTCTGGCAACCCGGCGCTGAACCAGTTTCTGCACCGTTTCGCGCTGGTCAGTCAGAAAGCCAACAGCGCCCAGACCTATGTTTCATGTGAAGAGGGAACGGAAAACGTAGCCGGTTTTTACAGCCTCGTAGTCGGAAGCGTCGAGCAGGCGGAGGCATCCGGACGGCTTGGAAAAGGTCTTGCCGGGCATCCTGTGCCGGTGATGATTCTCGCGAGGCTTGCGGTTGACCACCGGTTTCAGGGCGTCGGCCTCGGTCGGGCGTTGCTCAAAGACGCGCTTTTGCGGACAGCTCAAGCCGCCGAAATCGCGGGAATCAGGGCGATTCTGGTTCATGCCAAGGATGATGCCGCCCGCAACTGGTACCTCCAATGGGGATTCGAGCCGAGTCCCACCGATCCGTATCATCTTTTTCTCCTCATCAAAGACCTGCTCGCTATCCTGAAGTGAAATCGATGGCTACGGGAATATTCGATCCCATCAATGGCTCCGTCGCATTTCCCTTCCCCACTTACACCCGATTTCCCGCACCGCGCTTGCAAGGGCGGCGGCGGGGGCGTACATTTTGAGAGTGACGTTTCGGTTAAACCGCAAATCTGCGTTATCGCTTATCCGACTATGCCGTTAAAGTTTATCAAAGAGCTGAAGCAGAGCTTCTTGCTGCATCCCGTGGCAGCGCATTTCAGCAATGGGGTAGTGCCGGTCGCCGTGCTCTATCTGCTGCTTTTTCTGCCAACGGGCGATCCCTTTTTCGAGCGCACGGTGATTCATTTGCTCGTTATCGTGCTCTTGGCTGTGCCGGTCTCCTTTTACTCCGGCATTCGCGAGTGGAAGAAAAAGTACAAAGGCGCGAAGGCTCCGGTGTTTCAGAAGAAGATCAGATTGTCAATCATCTTGTTGGCGCTCAGCGTCGTCGCCGTTTCGATTCGCGTTGCCGCGCCGGATGTGATGCTGCGCGGCGGAGTGCTTGCCTGGATGTATGCTGCCGTGCTATTCGCGATGCTGCCGACGGTGGTGCTTCTTGGCCATCACGGAGGCAAGCTTGCCGCAGGTCAGCGCTCCGAGAGGTTTCGCTGATGCGTGTCGAATTGCTGCCG
>CAIUQW010000119.1 GCA_903901395.1 uncultured Chlorobiales bacterium
AGCCACGCCGGAGAGGTCAGCCCAGCTCAGCATCGCCTCGCGCATGTCGCACTCGTTGAGGTTGGCGCAGTTGAGCCGCGACTGGGTGAGATTCGCGCCTCTCAGGTTGGCATGGTTGAGGTCGGTCATCGAGAGATTCGCGCCGTCCAGATTCGCGCCGCTGATATCGGCCCTGATCAAGCTGGCTCCGGAAATATCAGCGTTCGAAAAATCGGTGTTTCGCAAATCCGCGCCCGCGAAGTTCGCACCGTTCAGCTTTGCATCGCGGAATATCACCCCGCTGAGATTGGCGCCGCTGAAATTGGCTGCCTTGAAGCTTGCGTCGCTGAGATCGGCTCCCGAAAGATCGAGTTCCCTGAAATCCTTTTTGTTGAACTCGATCTCCTCATCTGGATGCTCCTTTCTGAAGCGATTCCACTCCTCCACCGATCCAAGCAGCAGTTCGAGCGGCTGGGTAAGTTTGGCCTTCTGATTCGCGACTCCGGCCTCTTCGTCGCGATCTGGCTCTTTTTTGTTCATAGAAATGAGGAATAAAATTTTAACTATGAAACGAAAACCCGGAAGATACTGCCAGCAAACTCCCTATGCGACACTCATGCAGTTACGTCAAAACATGCAGATCATTGATTATGATACGCCAATCCGCGCCGGCTTTTTACATCGACAGCAGGCTGACAAGCGGTAATTGCGGTCATGAGATGAAAATCACTTTTAATGTTAACGCTTCAAAGGCATGAAAACGTTTTCATATCTGACGAAAACTGGCTCGCCGCGCTCGATTTACTGCGTCGGCAAAAACTACCCCGATCACGCCAAAGAGATGGCATCGTGGGAGCCGGAGAAGCCTGCGCCGCTGCCTGAAACGGAGCCGATCATCTTCATGAAGCCCGGCACGGCGCTTTCTGCGGATGGCCGCACCTCGATTCCGCACTTCGAGGGTTGTCCGGTCAGCGCAAGCCTCCACTACGAGGGCGAGTTGGTGCTGCTGGTCGACGCGGATGCCGACTGCGTAGAGCTTGCCGACGCTCCCAAGTTCATCGCAGGTTACGCGGCGGGACTCGACATGACGCTTCGCGACGTGCAGCTCGAAGCCAAGAAGGCGGGAAATCCGTGGCTGAAGTGCAAAGGTTTCCGCCAGAGCGCGCTCGTCTCGGAGTTCATCGCCCCGGAGTCGGCTGGCACGTGGGACGATCTCGCCATTTCACTCCGGCTGAACGGCGAGCGAAAGCAGCACTCTAAGGTGTCGAAAATGAGCTTTTCACCGGCTTACCTCGTCCACTATTTATCTTATATTTACGGGCTGCGAGCCGGTGACATGATCTTTACCGGCACGCCTGCGGGCGTCGGCAGCGTCCGTCCCGGCGACAGCCTCGACGTTGCGCTCGAAACCGGCGACTCGCAGGCCGAGACACTGGTGTCGCTCAATGCGATTGTTTCCTGAACTCTTTATTCCCCGACCATGAGCACTCTTTTTCTGAACGCAAGACTCCTGAACCCTGCTGAAAATCTCGATACCACCGGCTCGATGAAGATCGGCGACGACGGCATCATTGAAGCGGTCGTGACCAGCGGCGCAGAGATTCCGGCGCAGGAGGGCGACCGAGTCATCGATCTCGCGGGCAAGGTGCTCGCGCCCGGCCTGTTCGACATGCATTGCCACTTCCGCGAGCCGGGGCAGGAGTACAAGGAGACGCTCGAAACCGGCTCCGCCGCCGCCGTCGCGGGCGGTTTCACCGGCGTGGCGCTCATGCCGAACACCAAACCGGTCATCGACAGCCCGCTCGGCGTCGCCTACATCCGCCATCACAGCGCCGGATTGCCAATCGACCTCGAAGTGATCGGCGCGATGACCACCGAGAGCAAAGGCGAAGCGCTCGCGCCTTACGGCAAATACGCCTCGTATGGCGTAAAAGCGGTGTCGGACGACGGCACGGCGATCCAGAACTCGCAGATCATGCGCCTCGCCATCGAGTACGCGGCCAACTTCGATCTGCTTTTGATCCAGCACGCCGAGGACAAGCACCTCACGGCGGGCGGCATCATGAACGATGGCGCGGTCTCGGCGATGCTCGGGCTGAAGGGGATCCCCGAAGTGGCCGAACCGATCATGATCGCCCGCGACCTGCAACTCATCGCCTGGCTGAAAAAGCACAAGCTGAACGGAGCTGTGGCCGAGCCGCGCTACCACGTGGCGCACATCAGCACCGCGGCATCGGTCGATCTGGTGCGCAAAGCCAAAGCCTCCGGCCTGAAGGTGAGCTGCGAAGTGACGCCGCACCACTTCACGCTGACGGAGCACGACTTGGTCGAAGCCGTCGATAAAGGCAACTTCATCATGAAGCCGCCGCTCGTTTCGGAAGAGAACCGCGCGGCGCTCGTCGAGGGGCTGCGCGACGGCACCATCGACGCCATCGCCACCGACCACGCGCCGCACGCCCGGCACGAAAAGGAGTGCCCGCCCGACCAGGCGGCCTTCGGCATCATCGGTCTCGAAACCTCGCTCGGCCTGACGATTACCGAGCTGGTGGAAAAAGGAGTGATCACGCTGTCACGAGCCATCGAGCTGCTCTCGACCAACCCGAGGCGCATCATGGGCCTCGAAACGATCCTTTTCCAGCCAGGCCGGAAAGCCAATCTCGCAATCATTGATCCCGCCTGCGAGTGGACGGTCAGCGAGTCCGATTTCGGCTCGAAGTCGCGCAACACGCCGTTTATCGGACGCACGCTCAAAGGCAAGGCGCTTGGCATCTTCCACAACGGCAAGCTCACGATGAACTGAAACCCGCAAGATGCATTCTCCGTCATTGCGAGTTTTCCGTATCCGGGACGATACCGCAAACGGACAATGAACAGTGTGTCTATTTGTTCGAGGAAGAGCGCTGCCGACTCTGAAAAAGATATTGGGCTGAAGCCCCGATTTCTTAATGATTCATCAACCCCGTCCCGAAAGCTTTCGGGGCGGGGTAATAGTTGAAAAGAGCGATGGACT
>CAIUQW010000120.1 GCA_903901395.1 uncultured Chlorobiales bacterium
CCTCGCTGCCGGCAAAAATCAGCGCGGAGCGTCTCAGTGTGCTGGCAATCCAGTTGAGCTTCATCCGGCTTTCCGGCAGCTGCTTTCCGGTCAGCATGACCTGCTTGACATAGATGGCGTCATCGAAATCGAAGATCAGCCTCGATTTTCGTGAGAGCAGCCATATGAAAAGAGGTGGAAACACTTTGCGCTGTATCCAGACATAGTCGTAATTACTGCAAACAGAGAGTGCGCTCATGACATTGTTCAAGGATTTTCTGCCAGATACGCACATCGAATCGATCTGAATGCCGTACTCTTTCCAGTGAGGCAGGAATTGCCCGATCCGGTAACGATAACTTGGCCGATGCGGGGCGAGATGCAGGCACAACACTTTAATCATGGGGCGGAGGTTACTGATTTGATCAGAAGCATCAGCAGAACAAATCGATGCCGAGTGCTTGGTGCTTGATTTTAAAAGAGTTGATCGAACATGGGCAAAACGCAGACTTCGCTTTGTGACAGTCACTTCCGTCAAAGCGAATCCGGATGCATCATCGTGGCAGGGCGTTGCAGTAAAAATCGGTATGTAGGATTTGATATGTCAGAATATAGCGGTTTTTTGGATGAAAGTGTTTTTTAACAGTAGCAATAGCACGCACAATGCATGAAATTTATGGTGACGGCGCTGAACCCAAAGGCCGGGAGGGATGCGAAGGGAAATGCGTATATTGCCCGTCAATGCAGCAAAAGCTTTATCCATCAATCTTATCAGCCTTATCAATGAAGAGAGTGCTTGTGGCCGGGGCGACCGGTTACCTTGGCCGTTATGCGGTGCAGGAGTTCAAGAATCGCGGGTACTGGGTTCGCGCGCTGGTGCGCAATCCCGAGAAGTTCAAAAAGCCTGGGCCGTTTTTTGCGCCAGAGATCGACACGCTTGTTGACGAAGTTGTCTTCGGCGACGCCACGAAACCCGAAACTATCGCGGGGCTGTGCGACGGCATTGACGTAGTATTTTCGGCGCTCGGCATGATCAAGCCCGACTTCGAGCACGATAACTTTGACGTTGACTATCAGGGCAACATGAATATTCTCGCCGAGGCGCTCAACGCCGGGGTGAAGAAGTTCGTCTATGTCTCGGTTTTCGACGCGCACCGTATGATGAACATTCCCAATGTGCAAGCGCACGAGAAGTTCGTCCGCGAGTTGCAGGCCGCCAAAATCGAGAGTGCGATCATCCGCCCGAACGGCTTCTTCTCGGAGATCGGCCAGTTCGTCGCCCGCGCCCGCCGCGGCTTCATGTTGTGGATTGGCGAAGGCTACAACCGCCAGAACCCCATCCACGGCGCTGACCTTGCCAAGGTGTGCGCCGATGCGGTTGACAGCAGCGAGCGCGAGATCGAGGTTGGCGGCCCGGAGGTCTTCACCTACCACGAAATGGTCGATCTGGCGATTGAAATCGCTGGCACGAAGCCGGTTCAACTGCCTCTGCCTTTCTGGCTGGCGGACGGCATCGTCAGCGTAGTCGGCATTTTCAACCGCGACGTGGCCGACGTGGCGCTTTTCGCCACCACACTCAGCAAGATGGATTTCGTCTCGCCAAAGTACGGCACGCACCGCCTGCGCGACTTCTTCAACGAGTGCAAAAACCTGCCGCTCTGAAGCGGCGAGCATCGCTATAAAACACAAGAAGCCGGAGAATATCCGGCTTCTTGCGTTGAGGATTCATGAGCAAAAGCACAATGGTCAACCACGTAATGAACATCCAGCTCTCGTTGCATTCTGAGGATGAAATTCCACCATCATGCACCGTTTTTTTTGGTTTTCATCCCGCCAGCTGCCCGATGGCCGACAAGCTTCGCCATCACCAAATCAACCGCCAATTCAAAACCACCCTTTCACCAGCTCCTGAATGATCCATTATCAACTCTCCCCCGGCACCGCCTGGTAATAGCCGTTGCGTTCGATCAGTTCGACGCTGCAACCGAAGAGGGCGGAGACGTTCGACGAGGTGAGCATGGCCTCCTTGTCGCCGTCCGCCACAACGCGCCCTTTGCGCATGAAGATGACTCGCGTGATCTCCGGCGGAATTTCGTGGATGTGGTGCGTTACGAGAATAAGCTGTGTGCCTTGCTGCATGAGCTTCCGCACCGTATTGAGGTAGAGGAACGAGGCCGCGAGGTCGAGGCCGCTGGTCGGCTCGTCGAGCAGGAGCGCTTCGGGCCGGTGCACCAGCGCCCGTCCAAGCAGAAAGCGGCGCTGCTGGCCAGTGGACATCCTGCCGAAAGGCCGGTCGGCAAGCTCATCAATGCCGAGCTGCCGCATCAGCTCCTCGGCACGCTCGATCTCGGCGGCGCTGAAAACCTGATGCGGCCAGACGTCGATGCTCGAATAGTAGCCCGACAGAATCACGTCACGCCCCAATGCATGAACGCCGTAATTCTGCTGGAGGTCATTGGAGACAATGCCGAGCCGCGAGCGCAGTTCCTCCACGTTCCACCGGTCACGCCCGTAGACCAGCATCCGGCTGTCGTCGGAATGAACCGGATAGATTTCGCGCGAAACAAGCTTGAGTAGCGTAGTCTTCCCCGACCCGTTCGGCCCGAGAATCGCCGTATTTTCCCCTGTGCGAATACTCAGGTCAAGCCCGTCAAACACCAGCGTCCCGCCCCGGTAAGCGCTGATATTGCTGAATTCAAAAACGTGATTCACCACTCAAAGATGTTTTCATTTTTCAGAGGCTGTCTGCCCGACAACCTCCACGCAACGACCATCAAACCGCACGAAAATTACAGCGCATCCGCCAAACTTTCAACCGCGATCGAATCGCTCCTGCGTCTGCTGGCGTGAGTGAAGAACCGGCCAGATCGGTCCGATCCGAATGATCAGCCCGAACTGGTTAAAAAAAACCATTACTGTTCAACCTCCGCTATAGTGACGAATAAAGATGGTGAAGCTTATTACTCCGACCATTAAAATTCTTAAAAAATTGCCCTGGACTTCAGTCCGGGGTATGCAAATAAGACAAAACTAATAAAGTCTTAAGCCTGATTTCTTCCAACGACGGCGCTTGCGATTTATTGTGGCCGGAGTAATATTGGCTCAGCGACACTCCCGCCGGATGTCATTCTGAGCGTAGCGAAGAATCCAGAACTCTTTATTTCACAATAAGATGGATTCTTCATTCCGCTTCGCTTTATTCAGAATGACAGCGCTCTCTCCAATTTTTCTTTGTGATATTTAATGGCCGGAGTAATAACGGTGGAAACAATCTTTTCCAGCCCCATATCCGAACTCCTGCCAAGCTCGAACGAGTCACTTATGTGTTGAATCGCAGCCTTGACAGCTTCCGTTCCATTCATCGTTGCAACGCCTGCGTAAATACGGATTCTATGCTGTTCGTAAATAGTGGACACTTGATAGTCGCCCGTATAGCTTACCGATCATAAATCGTGGAAAGCACTCCCGATTTGCTGAATATCCTTTATATTTTCATTAACATAACGAATCCAAATGGAGACCAGCCAAACCTCTCTGGCTCGCCAGTCACAACAACCATAACTCACGCAAAAGCATGAACATCAGCGCACGCAACATCTTCAGGGGCACGGTCTCGGCGATCGTCAACGGCGCGGTCAATGCCGAAGTAACCATCGCCCTTGCCAGCGGAGCTTCGATTGTATCAACCGTCACTATCGGAGCCGTCGAGAGGCTCGGGCTGAAAGAGGGCATGTCAGCAAGCGCCATAGTCAAAGCCAGCTCGATTATCCTCGGCACCAACCTGCACGACGCAAAAATGAGCGCCCGAAACATCCTTTGCGGCACCGTCACCCGCGTGATCGACGGACCGGTCAACTGCGAGGTCGATCTGGAGATCGGCGGCGGCGACGTGCTGTCGGCAGTCATCACTCACGGCAGCGCCGAGAAGCTCGGCTTCGCCGAAGGCAGCCACACCTGCGCCATTTTCAAGGCATCGAGCGTGATCATCGGCGTTGACTGAACAGACGCTTCACATCTTTTCCTCTTAGACCTAAAAGTCTTGTACGGCCTGTAGGTCTTATTTTTTTACCTTGAAAAAGCACTTACTCTCAACCAATCGTTGCCGCCATGCAAAATTCAGGAAAAAAGGTGTGCTTCATGACCGGAGGTTCCGGCAAGCTTGGCAGTGAGATCGCGCTGGCTGTCGCCGGACAGGGTTACTCGATTTTTTTCACTTGGCAGCACTCGGAGGAAAAGGCAAAGGAGACGCTCGAAAAAATCCGCTGGGTCAGCCCTGAATCGCAAATGGTGCGGTGCGACGTTTCAAGCGTTGCCGAGATCGAGGAAGCCTTCGCGACTTTCAGCACGCACTTCGACCGGCTCGACCTGCTCATCACGAGCGCCTCGAATTTTTTCCGCACGCCCTTGCTCGACGTGACCGAACCGGCGTGGGACAGCCTCGTCGATACCAATCTCAAGGGCGTGTTCTTCACGATGCAATTCGCCGCGCGGATCATGACGAAGCAGCCGTTCGTGTCGCGAATCATTACCATGACCGACATTTCGGCGAACCTCGCGTGGAGAAATTACGCTCCGTACACGGTATCGAAGTCAGGCATCCAGCACCTCACGAGAATTTTCGCCAAAGAGATGGCTCCGAAAATTCTCGTCAACTCCATCGCGCCGGGCACCATCTCGGCCTACTCCGGACGCGACGAGGAGCCGGAAAGCGACCTCGTCGGCAAAATTCCACTGGAGCGGCTCGGCGACCCGATGGACATCGTCATGGCGATCCGCTTCCTCATGGAAACCGAATACATCACCGGCCAGGTTATCAACATTGACGGCGGACGGCTACTGTTCTGAAGATCGGTCTGATATGACCGATCTCTTAGCAGGCTTGCGTTGCTGAAGTCCTTTTTGCAGAATGTTGGCAGCAAAACCAATAACCCCGGCAACCTCTATTTTTTTTCTATATTTCATGAGTTAAATGGTTCGCATAAACATTCCGTCGACAATCATGGAACATCAGATACCAATTGACGATATGTCACCAGAACAGCCCAAAACCGGCCCCGCCGTTCATGACAATATTCCCGAACCACTCAGGGAGGTAGGCCAGAAGGTTTCGGAGGCGTTCAACGAATTCAAGGAGAGCGAAACCTGGGAGAAGGTGCTTGAGGCGCGTGACAAGGCGAAAGAGTACATCACGGAAAATCCCGTGAACTCGTTTTTTTACGCACTCGGTGCTGGAGTTTTTCTTGGTTTTCTGCTGAAAAGAAAAAAATAGAGTATCTGTTGCATGAGCTGGTTTGAACGAAAATCGCGCAAAGCAGAAGATGAGCGCTCGAAAAAAGGGATCTCCGGGCTGATCGATACGACGGTCACGTCGACTATTGAAGACCTGAAGGCGATCATCGACGCCAAACTCGAACTTTTCAAGATCGAGATGACTGAAAAGGTGGCGCTGGTCAGCGCGCTGGTGATACTGATCGTCGTGCTCATGATCGGCGTCGCCTACCTGATCACCACCTTCGCCCTTCTTTTTGGCGAACTCTTTGGCCACGTCTGGCTGGGCTATCTGCTGGTAAGCATGGTGTTTATCCTGACGTTCGCATTCTTCACGAAGGTCAAGCCGAACATGCTGAAGAACTTCATTCACAAAATTCTTCTCTCCGCAAATGAGTAATGTAAACGACCCGATCAAAAACATCCAATCGAGAATCGACGAACTGGAAGAGACCATCAGCGAACGCGGGGAGCAGATCAGGGAGCGAACCCGGCAGTTGAAAGAGGATTTGCAGGAGGAGCTGTCGCCAATGGAGCTGGTCAGAAAACATCCCGTGGAGGCGGCAGGTGCGTCATTTGTCACCGGCATTGTCGCAGGCCGCATTGTCCGGTCGCTTTTCAGCCCGAAACGCCGGAGTGCCGACAAGGCCATTTCCGCCACTCCCCTGCCGCCCCCGCAAGCGCCTCAGGCAAAGCAAGCCTCGCCAATCGCCGTAGCGGCGGGCGCTATCGGCGCAGAACTGCTGCACGCCGCCAAAGACCTCGCCATTACCTGGCTCAAAAACCGCGTCGCGGAGAAGAAAAAAAGCAATGGATAGTTGACAGTTGACAGTTGACAGTTGACAGTTGACAGTTGAAAATTAGAGGACTCCAGCGAACGCCAGCAAAGAAGAGAAGATTTTTTCCCCCATTATCAATTATCAACTGTCAACTATCAACTATTCCCCTACCAGTTCGAAATCATCCGATTGAAGAGATCTTCGGTGGCTATGTTGTAGGCGCTCTGGATGGCCTTTTGCTGAGCGGCGTAGTTTCCTGCCTGATAATCGGCGAAGCCGACGAAGGTTTGCGAGAAAAGTTTCGTGTGTTCGACCTGGTCGTCGAAGTCGGCTTTCAGGACAATCGTGATGCGGTTGGTCACGGCTCGCTCAGTCGCGCTTCCGAGCTGGCTCGGTTCATCGCTGTAGGAGATGATCACCCCTTTCAGCACGGTGTCAGCGCGGGCTGGATCGGCTTCAACCGTGAGCGTGCTCTGCGATTCGATCTTGTTGATGAGGCTGCGGGTGATGCTATCCCTGAACTGGGCGATACCGGCCTGCGTGGTGTCGTCGAAGAGCGGCACGGCAACCGTGTGCAGATGCTGCGGAAGCGACGCGCCCGAAAAGCTGTAGCACCCCTGCAAAATGAGCGTCACAAGCGCGAGCAGCGCGAAAAGGGTTCCGGTCGTCTTCCGCATGGCGTTCGTGTTTAATAGGTTCGCCGTTCGATTCTGTTGGTCAGTTTACGAAACGGATAGCTCAGAAGCATCAATTTCTTGCGTTTTCCGTCGAGCGCCGACAGATAGAGGCCCGTCTTGCCGTCGCTCCACGACGAGGCCATTTTTACCGCGTACTTCGCCGCGAGCGCGGGGCTTTGGGCGAAGATGTCGAAAATAAGATTGAGCGTTTTCAGCTGCTTTTGCAGCTCAGGCGTCGGATTGTCGGGACTGTTGATCTCCGTCCGCACGAGGCCGGGATGGAGCAGCATGATGGAGAGCGGCGTCTGGCGGTACTCTTCAGCCATGGCGTAAGTGAAGCGGGCGATGGCCGCCTTGGTCGAGCCGTAGGCCGAGATGAATGGCGTATTCGACCCTTGGTCGGTGCCGGAACCGGCCATGTTGATGATTTTACCGCGCCTGCCGGATGCGAGAAAATACTTCGCGGCGGCGCGGCTGCCGTTGTAGGTGCCTTTGAGATTGGTGTCGATCACCCGCGACCATGCGGTGGGATCGCTGTCGCAGACGCTGGTGAAGGGGTCAGAAATTCCGGCGTTGTTGATGAAGCAATCGATTGCGCCAAAGCGTTTGACGGCGGCCTCGACAAGCGCCTCGACCTCGGCATATGACGAAACGTCGCACGCATGGCCGAAAGCCGAGTCAGCGGGAAACTCTCGGAGGGCAGCTTCGACGTTTTCCCGGCGGCTGGAGGTGATGACCACCTTCGCGCCCTGCTGGACGAACTCGTGGGCGATTGCCCTGCCGATGCCTTTGGTCGAGCCGGTGATAATGGCGACCCTGTTCTCAAGCGCTTTCATGACAACACGTTACAGCCCCCGGCAGCGCCGTTTCTCAATCCTGCTTTTTCAGCGCGCTCTGATCGACCATCGCCTGAAGTTCGGGATGGGTCTCGGCGTAGGTTTCGATTGAAATGCCCTGCTCGATAGCCTCCCACGCCTGGCGGATGCTCATCGCGCCAGCTTTCGGCCCCATCGGATGGCCGAAAACGCCGCGCCCCGGCACGAAGCCGAAGTCAACGTTGCCGACCTTGTTGTAGACCGTTTCGAGCGTCAGCGCCGAATCGCTGCCTCCCGGCACGGGCAGGCAGGGCTTGATGCGTCCCATCGGC
>CAIUQW010000121.1 GCA_903901395.1 uncultured Chlorobiales bacterium
AGGCAAGCTGGTCGATTACCTTTCGGACAAATATGACATCGTGGTGCGCTACCAGGGCGGCGCGAACGCTGGTCACACCATCTGCTTCGACGGCAAGACCGTCGTGCTGCACCTCATCCCCTCGGGCATCTTCAACAAGGATTGCATCTGCGTGATCGGCAACGGCGTCGTGATCGATCCCAACGCGCTCATGGATGAAATCAAAAAAGTCGAGGAGCTGGGCTACGACGTCAAGGGGCGTCTCTACATCAGCCACAACGCGCATCTGATCATGCCGTACCACAAGCGGCTCGATTCGCTGAGCGAGTCCTGCCTCTCCGGCGATAACAAGATCGGTACCACCGGTCGCGGCATCGGCCCGAGCTACGAGGACAAGTTTGCCCGCAAAGGCATCCGGGTGGTCGATCTGCTCAATCGCGAGGTGCTGAAGGAGAAGCTGCGCGAGAACCTTGCGACGAAGAACAAGCTCATCAGCAAGGTGTACGAGCAGGAGGAGATCGACGTCGAGGCGATCATCCGCGAGTACGAGGAGTTCGACAAGGCGATCGATCCTTACGTGACCAACACCCAGCTCTACCTGAACCGCCAGATCAAGGAGGGCAAGACCGTGCTGCTCGAAGGCGCGCAGGGGTGCCTACTCGATGTTGATCACGGCACCTATCCGTTCGTCACCTCCTCAAACCCGACCTCCGGCGGCGCGTGCACCGGTTCCGGCGTGGCTCCGAACCATGTCGGCAAGATTATCGGCGTCTGCAAGGCCTACACGACGAGGGTGGGCAACGGCGATTTCCCGACCGAACTTGACGACGAGATCGGCGAGTCGCTCGGCAGGATCGGCTGCGAGTTCGGCGCGACCACCGGGCGCAAGCGCCGCTGTGGCTGGATCGACCTCGTGGCGCTACGTTATTCGCTGACCGTCAGCGGCGTAACGGAACTCGCGCTGACCAAGCTCGACGTGCTCGACACTTTCGAGGAGATCAAGGTGTGCACCTCCTACATGCTCGACGGCAAGGAGATTCACGACTTCCCGACCGAACACCAGACGCTCTCGAAGGTGAAGCCCGTGTACAAAAGCCTCAAAGGATGGATGGCCTCGAACGCCAACGCTCGTTCGTTCTCGGAACTGCATCCGAACACCCAAGCCTACATCACTTACCTCGAAGAGGCGCTCGAAGTGCCGGTGACCTTCATTTCGGTAGGCCCCGGACGCGAAGAGACGGTTTTCAAGTAAACGGACGGATCCGGCGTCATGGCCCTTCTCGAAATCACGGTGATACCGCTCGGTACGGCGGGCAGCGGTTTGAGCGCCTGGATTGCAGGACTCGAATCGCTGCTCGAAGAGAGCGGCTTGCCTTTTCAGCTCAACGACAAGGGCACCATCGTCGAAGGTTCGGCGGACGAGCTGTTCGCCATCGCCCGCAAGCTGCATGAACACTGCTTCAGCGCTGGCGTGGCGAGGGTTTACACCGTGATGAAGATCGATGACCGGCGCGACAAGGCGGTCTCCATCGGCGATAAGGTCGCTTCGGTCGAAGCCCGCAAAGCCACGCCGGATAAATGAAAAAATATTTATATCTTCGGGTTCTAAAAATTCAGGGTTGGCCGCCCGGAATCATCTCGGAACTTCCAGCACCATCTTATAAAGTCATAACGCCATGATGCCGGTTTCAAGCGATTGCCAGATTCTCAAAGAGGATAACGTCACTCACAGCTTCTGCGGTCTGGCCTGCGTCGGCTGGCTCTACCAGAAGATCAAGGACAGCTTTTTCCTCATTCTCGGTACCCACACCTGCGCCCA
>CAIUQW010000122.1 GCA_903901395.1 uncultured Chlorobiales bacterium
CAGCGACGACCAGCACCTCAATGCCCCGCGACTCGACGGTACCCGCCAGCCAGTCAAGAAAAGCCTCGAACTCGCCCAACCGCCCGCGCCCGAACAGCGACCGCCCAAGATGCCAGTCTGATGTATGAAGAAGACGCAAAAAGTTGACAGTTGACAGTTGATAGTTGACAGTTACCAATGTAGGAAGCGCGCCGTGGAGCGCCAAGTTTCAGTGCGGCAAAAAACAGAGTCTTACTGGCCAATTTTCAATCAGACATAAACTTTGCTTTGTTAAGTTCTTTGCGCACAACCGACAAAAAGACAAAGTTCGCATGATGCAAACCTTCGACTGGAAGTGGTCAATCAGGGCGCGGTGATCGGAAGTTATTCAATGCCATGCATTTGGTGCCATAAACGCAAATCCGTTGTCACTCATATGCTTTCCAGTTATTGAAATAGTCCCAGATGAGCATCCCCTGTTCGAGGTCAACGCCGTGGTAACGGATGGATTGATGCTCGGTATCGGCAATACGAACATGGATGCGATTGCCTGAGATGCCTTCGACATAACCGGTGACTTTGGTATTGAAAAAGAGCAGGAAACGCATGTTCAGGCAGATTTTGTCGCCGACGCTTTTTTTCTGGTTGTATTTGACCAGCTCGGCTCGCTGCTCCTCTTCCCTTTTTGCCCGTTCGGCGGCAAGCATCGATGCGTCCGAGGCTGCCCTGTCTGCCGCCTCTTTTTCGAGTCCGGATATACGGACTCTGGCATCGGCCACCTGAGAGGCGGCGGGATTCCTTTCGACAAACGACCGGTAAGCCGCAATATTGTTCTGCTTCAACGTTTGCTGATACTCATCGCTGACGCGGATGTCATTGGTTTTGACATCCATGCCCGCAAAGCTCACCGCTCCGGCATTATCGATGTCGAGCCTGACGGCGGGAACGAGGGATTTGTCGAGCAATCTGGCTTTGAAGGCGGGCGCCTCGGCAATGGGAACAGGCACGCTTATCTCCTGCATGAAGGCTCGCCTGGCTGAACGAAGCTTTATACGGAAGCTCTGGGCATCGGCATCGTAAGAGACCGAATCGAACACAGGGTCTCCAAACAGCAATTGCCAGGCCCGCTCGATCGCCACCTGCCGCTGATACCCGATCTGCTCATGCATACGCGCGAGATCGTCGAGATACTTCAATTCCGATGCGGCAACAACTTGCCGGTATGAATCCTCATTGCGGCGATACGCTTCGTCAATCGCGGCTTTCTGATCCTCCCACCCCTTCAGCGCGGCATCCCGCCTTGCCAGGTATTGCGGCGTCGTTTCAAACTCCCCCTTCACGATCTCCGGGGCGGCTGGATAGGGCGGCAAGGACGGGGCTTGAGGCGGCTGGTAGGTCAAGGCCGCCTGCCCTTTGAGCAGGTAACCTGCAACCAACCGGAGCAGCTCGCTGTCGGAACGCTGCCGGTTGTCGGCGATCAGATGATCGAGTTCGTTAAAGGGGCGCACGGCAAGCAGATATGCCTGTTCGGTATCGCGTGAATCGATGAAAAACCCGTTCTTTATGAAGTAGTGAGAATACTCGCCGGTATGGCTGATACCGGTAAGAAGCGTCCTGCTTTTGGAGTACTCGGCGATGGAGGGCGCGCGAAACCGGAAAATATCGTCATTGCTCACGCTCAGATCGATGGTGTACAACACTCCGAGACTTGAGGGAAACAACGCTTCCTCGGTAAGCAGCCGCCATCCTTTCTGCCCGGAGATGGTGAGTGAATCGAGATACTTCTTTGCCTCGTCATGCGTAAAGCGGGTCGCCAGATCGGGAAAGGTCGCCCAGACATATCCGCTGACCGGTTCATAGCAGAGATCGGCACCCCGTTCCGCATAGCGCCACTGAAACTGGCCGCATCCTGTTACCGGATCGGCAATCGCTGCGGAAATCTGCTCGCGCTGCTCGCGGACCCTCTCCTCGAACGAAGCTCCGGGCTGGCTAGCGATGGAAGGCGTGGCGGCCAAGAGGCATGAGAGCGAAATCGTGACGATGAATTTTTTCGGCATCCTTTTTTACTTGATTAATCCGTTCCTTCTGAGAAGATTCACCCCTTTGCTCCCGGAGCGCTGCAGCAGCGTGATCGCCTTGTCAATATCCTTGGGAACACCAAGACCTTCGAGATACATCATTCCGAGATTGTAGTCGGCTGGAGCATATCCTCCGTCGGATGCGATCCGGAACCAGCGCTCGGCTTCGAAG
>CAIUQW010000123.1 GCA_903901395.1 uncultured Chlorobiales bacterium
AAAGTGTATCGCTGGAGTTCGATTGCAAAGCGATTGGCGCGTGCCGGGAACTTCAGCGCCCTGGCGCTGAGCGCGAATCTGGGCTACCGTTTTTATGCGCACCATCTGCATCATTTTTATTCAGACAACATCGAGGCCGATTCAGTGCTGGCATTGAACGGGGAATCTGTGGTTGAGCAACGGTGTTAATGCCGGGAACTCCATCGACGAAGAAGCCATGCGTTTGACTATTGTGCATCCGGCCATAGGCCACCGGAAAAACGAGCGTTATATCCGCTCATGGCAGATGGAGCCGTTGCCGTCGGCGGTCATTGCTGGGTTGACTCCCGATGATGTCGAGATTGCGTTTTACGACGACAGAGTCGAGCGCATCGACTATGACCATCCTTCAGATGCGGTAGCGATTTCACTGGAAGCCTATACCGCCAAAAGGGCTTACCAGATAGCGAGTGAGTACAGAAAACGGGGCGTGCCGGTTATTTTCGGGGGATTTCATGCCACGCTCGTTCCCGAAGAGGCCGCGCGTTTTGCCGAGTCGGTTGTAACGGGTGAAGCTGAATATGTCTGGCCGGAACTGATCGACGATCTCAGGCACGGTACACTCAAAAAGCGTTATGACGGGATTTGTCAAGGCAATGGAGCCTGCCCTCCGTACCGGGTTGACCGCTCGGTATTCAGGGGAAAAAATTATCTGCCCGTAAATCTCTTGGAAACCGGCCGCGGCTGCCGTCATGGATGCGAATTTTGTTCGATCCAGAGTTTTTTCAGGCAGACGCGCTCCTGCCGTCACTCCGACCAGGTTCTTGAAGAAATCGCGGCGCTGCGGGACAATGCAAGGCTGTTCTTTTTTGTCGATGACAATTTCGCCGGGGATATCGTCCACTCCAAGGCGCTCCTGCGGGCATTGCCAGCGCTCAACATCCGGTGGGTCACCCAGATCAGCATCGATGCCGCCCATGATGAGGAGTACCTTTTTCTGCTCGCAAAAGCTGGTTGCATGGGGGTGCTCATAGGCTTTGAATCTCTCGAAGCGAAGAATATCGAGACGATGAACAAACGGTTCAACATGAGCAATGGCGGATATGAGCGGGCTATGAAAAATCTCCGAAAGTACAATATCCGGGTTTACGCAACCTTCGTTTTTGGTTATGATCACGATACCCCGGAAACCTTTGCCAAGGCTCTGGATTTTGCTCTCGATCAGGGCTTCTATATCGCGGCATTCAACCATCTGACCCCGTTTCCCGGCACTCCTCTCTATTCGAGGCTGCAACGGGAGAAGCGGTTGAAGTACGATGCCTGGTGGCTGGACGATCGTTACCGGTACAATGACGTGCCGTTTTATCCGGCGCGCATGACTCCTGAAGAGATCAGCGAGCACTGTCTTGAGGTGAGGAGGAAATTTTATTCGTGGAGAGGAGTGGCAAAACGGGCGTTCAGCCCGGTAAACCGAAGTGATCCGCGGATGTTCTGGAGTTTTTTCATCATCAACGCCATGCAGGGTCGCGATGGAGTGAAGCGCCATGCGTATCCGCTCGGGGACGAAAACTGGAATGGCAGCTATCTCGAAACCGGAAACTGACTGTATGAGTGGCGCAATAACGTTCAAAGATGCATGAGCAGCACAACGGACACTTTTCTTGCCGGTAATGTCATGCTTCGTAAAGCATCGGCTGAGGATGATCGCCATCTTCGTTCGATACTTCGCGACAATGCCATGGATTCCTGGATTCAACTGACGACCGAACGCGAGCCCTGTTATTTCGACGGCGAGTCGCTCATGGGAATTTCATGGACGGTGATCGGCTATCAGCAGGAGAGTCATGAGCTTGCCGGAATGTTTTCCTGTGGGATCGTTCCTGTGCATGTCAACGGTTTGCCCGAAATCGCCGGGTACCTTGGAGAGCTGCGCATCGATCCACGGTTTCGTCATCGGATCAGGCTGATGAAGGCAGGATTCAGGTCGATTGGCCTGCTTGTTCCCGAGATGGCTTCGGTGAGCGCATGGTTTACCAGCCTCGCCAGTGAAAATATCCGCGCCCGCCGTTTGCTTGAAGCCAGATTGCGGGATATGCCCCGTTACCAGCCAGCGGGCGAGATGGAGACCATGGTCATCGATGTCCGGCGGGGAAAAAACCATGGACTCTTGCAGCCTGCCTCAAGCGAAGATATTGACGATCTGGTGGAATTTTACAACCGGAAAGCCTCAGTATACCAGTTTTCTCCGGTGCTTCAGCCCCAATGGTTACGCGCACTTTCAGGGGATCGCGGTTTGAGACTCCAGGATTTTTTCATTCTGAGAAAAGAGGGATCGGTCAAGGCCGCTTTTGCGCTTTGGGATCAGAGAGTGTTCCGGCAGACGGTTTGCCGGGGATATCGCCATCTGCCGGGATTTTTTCGCGGGTTGTACAACCTCTACGCATCGTGCTTTCGCAGGATTCGGCTTCCCGATGTTGGCAGCAGGCTTGAACATCTTTTTCTGGCTTTTTTTGCTCTCAATGATATGAATGAAGCGCTGTGCCTGGAGATTGTTCAGGAAGCCCTGTTTCACGCACAACGAAAAAGCGTTGACGCCGCAGTGCTGGGATTGTCGGCGCAACATCCGCTCGGGGCATATATAAGGCAAAAGTTCAAACCGGTGGTGTATCGAAGCTGCATTGAAACGGTCACGATGCCGGATCGCGAAGAGGTGGTATTGAATGGTTTATCGACGCAGCCGGAGATCGCACTGTTATGAAACTCGATCGTTTGACTATCATCCGGCCAAATATGGGAGCCTATCGTTCTCTCGACAGCATGGTTCCGCTTGCCGTTGGAATTCTTGCCGCGAGGACTCCTGAAGATATCGAAGTGACCTTTTACGATGAAAGAGTGGAAGCTGTTCCAGATAATGATTTTCCCGATCTGGTTGCCCTGACGGTTGAAACATTTACCGCAAGACGAGCATATGCTATTGCGGAAAGATATCGCAAAGCTGGTATACCTGTCGTGATGGGCGGATATCATCCGACCTTTCTTCCGTACGAGGCGTTGCTCCATGCCGATGCGGTTATCCTTGGAGATGCTGAAGGGGCCTGGGAGCGATTGCTCGATGATTTCCATCAGGGGAAATTGCAGCGTATCTATGCCGGAGGAAACGAAAGGCTTCTGGATGACATGATCACCGACCGCAAGATTTTCAGGGGCAGGAAATATGCTTCGATCGAGCCGG
>CAIUQW010000124.1 GCA_903901395.1 uncultured Chlorobiales bacterium
GGATGCCGCTGACGCTCATGTCGTCTTCGGCCACGGCGATGATTTTGTCGTCGCCCTCGCCGTGGTCGATCATGCGCATGACGCCGATCACTCTGGCCTGCACCACGCACATCGGTACGATGGAGCACTGCGAAATCACGACAATATCGAGCGGGTCATGGTCTTCGCCGAGGGTTTTTGGAATGAAGCCGTAGTTTTCGGGATAGAGGAGAGAAGAAAAAAGCACGCGGTCGAGCTTGAGCATTCCGGTTTTCTTGTCCAGCTCGTATTTGGTCTTGCTGTCTTTGGAAATCTCGATGATCGCATTCACTACATTCGGACACTCATCACCAATCTCGACGTGATGCCACGGATTGAAATTCATAGTCGCCTGTCTTTTTAGCTGTATGGGTTAATTGAAAAGGTGTGCCAAGATAGAATTTTTTTTCAAACCTCCCAGAAAAATACCTGATAACGATTGTTAATTTCAAGATAAAAAATCCTGCGCAATGGCCAAAGAAGGCAACGGGAACTCAGGGACGAAGAAAAAATCCTCTTCCTATCTTCGTCCCTTCTGTCCTTGAAGTTCCTGATGTCCTTTTCATCTATTGTTCTGAAAAATAGCGCTTCGTCTCGCTGGCAATGACCGGGCTGAGCACAAGCAGCGCCACAAGATTCGGAAGCGCCATGAGGGCATTGGCGATGTCGGCAAAGGTCCAGACCACGTGCAGCGAGGCAACCGAGCCGACCATGACAGCGACAACCCACGCCCAGCGGTAGGGCATGATCGCAGACTTGCCGAAAAGATACTCCATCGCCTTCTCACCGTAGTACGACCAGCCGAGAATGGTCGAAAAGACGAAGGTGAGCAGGCCGAAAGTGAGTACGGCGGGGCCGATCATGGGCACCTTGGCGAAGGCCGCGCTGGTCAGCTCCGCCCCTTTCAGGCCGGTTGTCCACGCGCCGGAGTTGACGACAACGATGCCCGTCGCGGCGCACACCACCACCGTGTCCCAGAAGGTGCCGGTCGAGGAGATCAGCGCCTGCCGCACCGGCTCGTCGGTCTGCGCCGCCGCCGCGACGATAGGCGCGCTTCCGAGACCCGACTCGTTCGAGAAAAGGCCGCGCGCGATACCGAACCGCACCGCCTCCTTCATCCCCGCTCCCGCGAAACCGCCAAGAGCCGCCTGACCGGTGAAGGCCGATGAAATAATGAGCTGGATCGTCTCGCCGAGCGTCTCGCGCCCGATGAAGAGCAGCACGGCGCAACCGATGAGATAGAAAATCGCCATGAAGGGCACGAGATACTCGCACACCCGCGCGATGGACTTGATGCCGCCGATGATCACCACCGCCGTGAACACGGTCATCACCGCGCCGCTGATCCACGGCGACACGTGCATGTTTGTCTGCAACATCGTCGCTATCGAGTTGGCCTGCACCATGTTGCCGATGCCGAACGCCGCGACGGAGGTGAACACGGCGAACACCACCGCAAGCCACCTCTGGCCAATCGCTTTTTCGATCACGTACATCGGCCCGCCCGCCACGGTGCCGTCATCGTTGATCGTGCGATACTTGACCGACAGCAGCGCCTCGCCATACTTGGTCGCGATGCCGAACACGCCGGTCAGCCACATCCACAGCACCGCGCCCGGCCCGCCCGCCGCCACCGCCGTCGCCACGCCGACAATATTGCCCGTGCCGATAGTCGCCGCGAGCGCCGTCACCAGCGCCCCGAAATGGCTGATCTCGCCCGTCCCCTCATGCGAGCGCGTGAACGAAATACGGATAGCATGAGGCAGATGCTTCTGAATCACGCCAAGCCTGAACGTCAGAAACAGATGCGTCCCGAAAAGCGCCACCAGTAGCGGGATGCCCCACACCAGGTCGGCGATTTGGGAAAGAAGGGTTTCAAGTGATTGCATGTGATTGGGTTAGGATGACGGTGGATGGAATGAGCGTTGTAAGATCATCAGGAAAAAGTACGGAATTTCCCGAAGCTCTGGAACTCCCTGTTGGCTCAGGAAGGCAAAGCTTGATTTTGAGGCAAGAGGAATGGCTTTGTAGCAATAAGCCATTGATTTATCATGAAAACATATATCTCTAACATCAGAAATAATTATCAACATGTAAATAATATCTGAACAACAATCAACTCCTATAATTATTAAAATAGAATATTTACTTTTTTTATCAACAATTCTGATCAGACTTTTTCTCGAAGTGAAGCTCTGGCAAAACAATTTGAATCTCCTTCTCCGCACCCTCTTTTAACCAATAAACAACAAAGTTCACTTTCGCGCTTTTCAAAATATAGTTTTTATTCTCCATATCGTGAATCGTGTTTTGAAATTGCTTTGAGAATTTCTACACAAGGTGACCTTCTGAATTCACACACTCATATCCCTTCAGATACAACTCATCCCCACTGACAAGCTTCTTTACCAAATACTGTCTTTGGATAAAATAGTCCAGCCATACATCATTTAAGGTCAGATGCATAACCAGCTCGTCTGGCGGTAAATGTGCCTCTCTATCTTCAATCCGCTCCATATTCTCGACAAGAATATTGTGAAGATAATTTGAATTCAAATGAACAGTCAAATTCTGCTTTGCTCTTGTCAGGGCTACATACAACACTCTTTTTGAGTCATCCGTTGATGGATTGAAATTTTCAAGCATGAGAAATACATTATCGAACTCCTTTCCTTTTGCC
>CAIUQW010000125.1 GCA_903901395.1 uncultured Chlorobiales bacterium
ATTTTTGTCGCCCATCTTGTTGATCATCTCAGCCGATGGGCCGATGAACTTGATGTTCGAGGACTGGCACACCTCCGAGAAATCGGCGTTCTCGGCCAGAAAACCGTAGCCGGGATGAATGGCGTCGGCGTTGGTGACCTCCGCGGCGGCGATGATGCGCGGAATATTCAGGTAGCTCTCTCTCGAAAGCGGCGGCCCGATGCAGACCGCCTCGTCGGCATACCTGACATGAAGGGAATCGACATCGGCGGTCGAATAGACGGCCACCGTGCAGATGCCCATCTCGCGGCAGGTGTGCATGACCCGCAAGGCGATCTCCCCGCGGTTGGCTATGAGTATTTTCTTGAACAAGGTGTAGTGCGATTTGCGTTATGGCTTGACTCGGAACAGTACCTGATTGTATTCGACAGGCTGTCCGTTTTCGATGAGAACCTCGACAATGGTTCCGGAAACCTCCGACTCGATCTCGTTCATCAGCTTCATGGCTTCGATGATGCAGAGCACATCGCCAGGCTTGACCTTGTCACCCTCTTTGACGAACGGAAGTGAATCCGGTGAGGGCGAGCGGTAGTAGGTGCCCACAATCGGAGAGTGAATTTCAATAAGGTCGCTCGCGGCTTGTTCGGCGGCAGCCGGGGCGGCCTGTTCCTGCACGGTCGGGCGCGCCACCGGCTGCGATGCCTGAGCGGGTTGCGCAATGACGGGTGTGGTCGGTAACACAGCCTGTGCTTTCGAATTGTTGCGTCTCAATGTGATTTCGGACTGTCCATCCTTGACAATCACTTCATCGAGTGATGAAACGTTGACGATCTCGATAAGCTGCTGGATTTCCTTGAGGTTCATGATTGTGGTCTTAAGATTTTTCGCGCAATTCTCTAAGAACTATGAAAATAATCACTTTTTAACTCTATCCATGTACTCGCCGCTGCGGGTGTCGATACGAACGATACTTCCGGTCTGAATAAACATCGGCACGTTCACTTCCGCGCCAGTTTCGACAATGGCCGGTTTGGTGCCGCTGGTGGCGCGATCGTCCTTGCTTGCCGGGCTGGTTTCGGTGACTTCGAGTTCAACGAATGTCGGCAACTCAACTTCAAGAATTGAACCGTCATCGGCGAAGACGATATCGACGTTGATGCCGTCCTTGACGAAACGGGCCGCCGAGCCGATGGCCACTTCCGGTACGTTGATCTGGTCGTAGGTGTCGTTGTCCATCATCACAAATTCACTGCCATCACGATAGAGGTACTGATATTTTTTCCGCTCGGTGACGATCACGTCAACCTGCTCCGATGAGCTGAAGCGGTACTCTACGTTACGGCCGGTCTTGAGGTTTTTCATGCTGGCCTGGTAAAAGGCGCGAAGGTTGCCGGGCGTGCGGTGAACGAGACTTTCGATGCTGTGGGGCACCCCATTCCAGCGGATGATGGCGCCTCGCGAGACGTTGCTGATTGAAACCATGACTTGACTTGCAGATAGCGATACAGAACTGAGCCTGAATATCGAAGTTGAAAAGTTAAAAGGCAAATAATATAATACAGCCGGAACGGAATAACAATGACCATCCAAAAGCCGCGCCGCATAAGGGATAAAAACAAATTGGATGTTTGTGGTTCAGTCTTTAAATTGAATTATTGTAGTAATTGGAAATGAGCGAGCTAAATTTCCCCCAACGTAAATGGTAAACTTCTTATGTCGAAAGCCGAGTTAGTAGAACAAATCGCAGAGCAGACCGGTTTGACCAAGGCTGATGCTGAAAAAGCGGTCAATGCATTCATCAATGTAGTGACCTCGACCCTGAA
>CAIUQW010000126.1 GCA_903901395.1 uncultured Chlorobiales bacterium
AGGCAGATGGAAGCCATACTTGAAAATAAAGAAGAAAAAAAAGTGGGCGCTCGCCCCCAAAACTCCAGCAACGAGGGTATTGGAGCGAGAAAAGAGCGTTCCTTCCTTGATGTATTGTTTTAACTGGTACAGCTCTTTCAAGATCAATCTCCAATTACGTTATCGACGCATTCACTCGCGGCCCTGAAGCATGCTTCGATTGAAGCTCCCCTTCGATAATCTCCTGTCACTCCGAATCCGTTCATTTTTTCGATTATTCGGTCAATTTTCTCGAGCAGCAGATGATGTTGAGCAGAGTATCCACACAAACCTTTCGAAAAGTATTTGTAAACAAAGGCCTCTTTACAGTTCTCAGCTATGTTAAAATAAGGAGAAGCGATCGTTTCACCAAGCCCGATCACTGTCTCCGGGGAGGTTTGCTCTGTTATGATTGATCTCGATATTCTGCCGCTGTAGGTGTAGCGAACCATATTCAGATCATTGATGCCATAGGCCCCAGCATTGCTCAAAGGCGAATCACGATCGAAAATCATGGCCCGTCGGTTTTCAGGGAATACGTCATTCTTGTATTTTACAATGGCAATTCCTACAGGGAAGTAGTTGATTTGACGAAATAAATTGGCAGCTTCTGGCAGGCTGTTATCAAGCAGCGTTGCCAGATCGTGTGCTGGCAGGGCAGAGATGATCCTGTCATATTGTTCTGTACCGGTTCCTTCCGGATTGCGATATCCGATTTGAAGCGATTTCTGATTCCTGGTTACCGAGATGACGCGATGCTCTTTTAACAGTTTGAGTGAAGTGTTTATGTGGCGAGATATAAACGTATTTAATAGCTGATGCATCCCAGTCACAAGCTGCTCATAGCTATCGACTACCAAAGAAAGATTCGATCCAAAATTTCCGGGATAGCATTCATCAGGTTCAGCACCGTTCATCCTTATGGTTATTGGCCTGACCACATTGTCGATGCACCGGCGAGGCAGGTATTCTGCAAGCGTTAGGTTGTCGCTCTGATCGCTTAATTTTTTGAAATGATCACTGGCAAGCACGCCCTGGCTTCGGTCATGCAGAATGGCTTTTATGTGAGGATAGATTTTAATGAATCCTGGAAGACCGCAAAGATGGATGACTTTGATGAGATTATACAGCTTGGCTCCATCTCTGTTGAGCTTGACAATTCGTCCGTTGATCAATTGAGATGTATTGATGCCGAAGTACTCGAACTCGGGATTGTTGCATGTTTCTACAAATTCGCGGAAGCGGATGTAATTTTTCCCAATATTTTTTCCTCCAAAATCAACCCAACGGCCATCCAGCAGATCACTACCAGCTCTTCCGCCAATCTGTTCCTTTGATTCGTAAAGATCAACTTCGTGGTTACGTTTCAAAAGGTAAAATGCGGAAGCTATCCCTGATATGCCTCCACCGATTATTGCTACTCGCATTATGATAATATCAACATTCCATGAATTTCTCGACTTTCGATTCAAAATTTACCTTTTGCCTGGTCAAGATTTTTTTCAATCGATCTTCTTTAACGTCGCAACGCGTTTTGTTCATGCACGCAAAGGCTTTAAGTATCGTGTCGG
>CAIUQW010000127.1 GCA_903901395.1 uncultured Chlorobiales bacterium
AGGCTAAAGCCTTTATTAGTTTTGTCTTATCTGCATACCCCGGACTGAAGTCCGGGGCAATTTTTTGAGAATTTTAATGGCCGAAGTAATAATCACGCGATCTGGACGTAGATCGAGGCCTTGACGTTGCAGATCGGGCAGTGCTCCGGCGGAGCGCCGAGTTCGATGTGGCCGCAGACCGGGCAGAGCCAGATTTCGGTTTCAGAGAGATCGTTGCCAGCCTTCACCGCTTCGAGCGCTTTGCTGTAGAGCATGGCGTGCACTTTCTCGGCTTCCACGGCGTAGCCGAACATGCGCCTGGCTTTGTGCCCCTCGGCTTCGGCCTGCTCGCACATCGGCGGATACATCTCGTTGTGCTCGTAAGTCTCGCCGCCAATCGCCGCCGCGAGGTTGTCGGCGGTCGATCCGATGGCGTCGTCCGCGGCAAGGTGCCCCTGCGCGTGGATGCGTTCTGCCTGCGCGGTGGTTCTGAAGAGTTTCGCAACGTTTTTGAACCCCTCTTTCTCCGCCTTCTCGGCAAAAGTGGTGTACTTCATGAAGGCCTGGCTTTCACCGGCAAAGGCGTTTTTAAGATTCTCGTGTGTCGTTGGCATGAGTGAATGTTGAATTGTGAGTTACGAATGATGCATTGAAAATCATTTTCTGAGAAAGACGCCGAGGTCTTCGAGGAGGGCCTGAAGATCCTCTTCGTGCGTCACCTCGTCCTGAAGAATCTGCACAGCGAGATTGTAGGTGACCGGATCCTTGAGGCCGATCTCCTGAATGATGCTGTTGTAGGTGGTGATGGCGCACTGCTCGCCGGAGATGTTCTGTTCGAGAATCTTTTTGACGAAGGGATCATCCGGAGCCTCGTAGCCGCAATTGGTCAGTTCGAACCACTGTTTCGGACTGGTCGGCGGCGTGCCGCCAAGCTGGATGATTCTCAGGCTCACCATGTCGGCATGACGCAGTTCATCAGCGGCATGTTGCATGAGTTCGGCGATAACGGCATCCTTCATCGGCCCCTGCACGATTTTCGCGCCAATCCAATACTGATAGTAGGCCAGCCACTCGTCGGCAAAAGCCTTGTTCAGCAGTTCGAGCACCCTTCCGACATGCTCTCCTACGATTTCACGTCCTTTGGTTCCCATGGTGATGTAATTTTGATTGAACGGTTTTCATTTCAGCCATCGTCTCCGGCAAAAATGCCCCGGGCGGCTGCGCCTTACTCATTATACTCCTAATTTTTTGAATGAGTTCCAAGCATTTGGCAGGAAAGCGAGTTCTCAGTGTGGAAGCGAGTCAAAGGGGAAAGATTGCCTGCATTCGGACGCGGAGGGTGGATGGATTTGTGAGTGAGAGAGGAAAAATCCGCTTTCCGCAGCCGCTGACGTCACTTCAGCATGGCGAGCAAATCTTTGGATGATACGGATCGGTGGGACTCGACTCGAATCCCCATTGAAGATACCAGTCGCGGGCGGTGTAATGCTTGGCATGAACCAGAATCGCCCGTATTCCGGCGTCAAAGCCATCATGGCCACCCCCGGCGAAGCCGTCAAAAACGGCCAGGCGCTGATAGAGTTCGAGCAGGGAAAATGACAAGCCCCGGCGTTTGCCCTAAGCGCCAGGGCTGAAAGACTGACTGCGCGAAAGCACTGATAAAATACTATGCGACAGATTGAGCCTTGCGGCGTTTTGCATATCTTATTCCAGCAACACCAATACCCATAAGCAAAACAGCGGATGGTTCAGGTACGGGGGTTCCGCTCCCAAATGTTGTTGCGTCATAATATTTCCATGAATACATACCTGTCGGTGCAGCAGCAATATCATATGTCAAATTATCCAATGTATACCATGCCGATGGAAAACTACTAAACAAAGCGGTTGTATTTCCAGTTCTAACAATTTCTATACGATCAACAGCAGCCACTGGTAAATCAACTGTGGTCAAAGAACCATATGAAACACCCCCCGGTGTAGTCCAAACTACAGCGCCTCCATTGAGACCGATAACGTTAACTGAATGTGTTGGTGCATTTGATCCACTTGCATAACCGATATCTACACTGTAAACCGTTGTTGGGCCATTGGTAAAATCGATTCCAAGCACATAATTGTTCCCTTTTCCAGTGCTGCCATAACCAGTGCCGTATCCATTGAAAAGGTAACCTGTCGAATTATCATCACAATAGGAAACCCCTGGTTCGCCATATAAAGGCTTAGGCATAATAGTGTTATTACCCCAGTAAAAATTTTCATCTCCACTTCCAATAACAGTAATTGGATAACCTGCTAATCGACTAAATGCTCTTGCATCATAAGTATCATATACCAAACCGTTAGGGCTACCCAATAATGCGGCATAACCTGTACCTCCTGGTGACGTTTCATAATTCTCTGTATACTGGACTGCTTGAGCTTTGGCTGCATCCATTAATAGCAGTACAACTACGACGTTTATCGTTTTAATAAATTTTTTCATGATCCGCCCCCTCTTTTTTTAATTGAGTTAGAATTCGATTCAGTACAATTCGCTAATCAACAAAAAACTCAACGCCATGAAACTCCAAAATCCAAACTGCATTCGAGAGCACTGCTTTTACAACTGTACTAGAATGGGTTCACACGAGAGATGTATGAGTCGTGCATCTGGGGTCGTAACCCGAAAACAACTAAAATGGCTTACAGAACCACAATGAATATTTAATAAAAATATTTATTTGATCAAAACGCTAATTCTTCATAAGCTATAATCTTTGCCGTAAGAGATTAAAACATAAAAAGATAAAAAAACACATATAATTCTCATCAATTAACAATTATAAAGATGTCTTTTTTTATATATAATCGAAATTATAATCCCACTAAATGATGATTATCTTTATTCTGAACAATAAGATAACGGATAGCAATCACCGCCTTCACTATCTCATGGCTTGAATAACAAGCAAATACCTGTCAAATCATAGTCAAAAAGCGAATTGATAGGTGAGAATCTGGATTGCCGCGTCGCATTGCTCCTCGCAATTACCAACTAATAAACGACTTACCATCCGCCATCCTCCCCATCTAATAAAACGGATTCAGCAGTTTGAACAGGTCTCGGCGTTTTCGATTATGCGCGACGACGTCGGCGAGGAGGTCGGCTCTGTGTTGTTTTCTGGCGGTATAGCGCATGAAGGTGTCTACGAACCAGGCGTTGTTCATGAAATGCTGAAAAACGTAGCCGGGTAGATAGACACGGTTCGAAAACTCGCCGCGCCAGAGCTGTTCGTAGCAGGTCAGCGCGGCGGATTCGTCGTTCTTCTCCAGCGCGTGGGCGACCGCTTCGGCGGCGTAGCGTCCGGTTTTCAAGGCGTAGTAGATGCCCTCGCCGGTGATCGGGTCGATGAAGCTTCCGGCATCGCCCACGAGTAGAACGTAACCACGTCCGCGCCTGCCTGCGAAGGAGCCGAACGGCAAAGGCCAGCTTTTAAGTGTGCCCGGCTCCATGACGGCGTATTTCAGTTTCGAAGTTGCGTAGGCGTATTCACTGACGAAGCGCTCGAAAAGCCGTTTGGTGCTTCGCTGATCGGTGAAGCGGGGCAAAAGAAATACGCCAACGTTGGCGCGTTTTGGACCGGCGGGAAAGATCCAGCCATAGCCAGGAAGCATCGCTTTGTCGTAACACAGCTCAATTGAATCGTTAAGCCCCTCGACTCCCGAAAACCAGGCTCGCATCGCGAATCCCTGGTGGGTTTTATCGCGATTCAAGAGATTGAGCTGTTTGGCTATAGGCGACCAGGCTCCATCGGCGGCGATGATCATACTACCGAGAAACTCCCCGGCGGAGGTGCGGACGCCTCGCGCCCGATCGCCATCCATGACGAGATCGGAGACGGTCGTGTTGTCGAGAAAGGTGATCGAAGAGTGATCTTTGACGCGGTTGACGAGACATTCGTCAAGATCGGTTCTCGCAATGACGTAAGAGTCGCCTTTCAGATTGCCGTTCTGCAAAATTCGACCCTGCACCACCGCGCCGCCGGGCGAAACAAAGGTCGCGCCCTTGAACAGCTTCAGGCTGCCGGGGCGCTGACGAAGCTGCTCCAGCACCCCCATCTCTTCGAGCAGCGCCGTCGAAGC
>CAIUQW010000128.1 GCA_903901395.1 uncultured Chlorobiales bacterium
CGCAATTTAATAAACAACAACATGTTGGCCCAATAGTAACAATATGAATTTCCTCACATTGAGATAGTTTAGATAAAAAAAATTACATTGATTTTTAAAGCAATTTTCATATCAATTAACGTAAAACATCAACCCGTTCGGCAATTCACGCCATAAGGATTACAGCACAACAACCGGCCAGATACTGCAACGATCACTCTGCGCCATAGGAGCCAAGCCACAGCCATGCGCGGCTGCCGGGCGTTCCGGCTTTTATCGATGCTTTTTGCAGAATATCTGAACCGGTTGCGCCAGTATCGAACGCTTTTTTTATATCAGCTTTCTGAGCGGATATTTCATTGCCCGTCACCGGTTTCCAGGAAAGAAACACCTGTTCGCCGGGATGAAACAGTTTATAGATCGCGGCCACCTCAGGATGCGATGCGTCGAAAAACAAGATGTTGCCCTGCGGTTTGACGGATGAATAGATGCTTGCTTCGCCGGCTGATACAAGCCAGGAAACCCGGTGATCACGCCCCAGCATCGAGCCGCGACCGAGCAGATGGAACGGCTCCGCTTTTGGCGAAACGAAAATGATATTCCGGTAGTCAGCCAGACGGTCGTTCATTGACTGTAAAAGCGCGTCGGTGAGCCATCGTCGATCCGTGTCGTTGGCAAGCGCGGCTTCGGGATTCGGCCCGGCAGTAGCCAACCGCTGCCGCAATGTGGCAAAGCGGGCGTTGACCTCCTCGCCCGGAACCTTCGCGGTGACAATCTGCATCTCGCGGACGCTGACCATCATCGAAGTCGAGAGCGAATCGCGGACGATGAACCTGAGCATTGCCTCGTCGGGCCGGAGCTTTGTCTGAAGCGTGCGCAGCGTGAGCGGCTGGGGCTGCAACCGGGCGGGAAGCGTCGTATCAATTTTGGCCGCTTCAGCGATCAGCTCGATCAGCCTCCCCTGCTTCTCCCGAATCGCCTTGTCCGCGAACGGCGCGAACTCGAAGCCTCTCCCCTCCTCGACCATTGTGATCTTGCGCTGGAGCAGGCCCGATATATCACGGGTCAACTCAATGATCTCGTTCTGAACGGCTTCCTTGCCCGGCGGCAAGCGGAGTTCGGCAATGTTGGCCTGCGTGAGGCGCTGCTGCTCCAGATAATCAGCGAGGGCGGTCGCGTCGAAAAGCTCGGTGTATCGCCCTTCGGCGGCGAGAAGATCGCCAAGCTCTCCGGCGGCCTCGCGCTCCAGCGTGACGTACTCCGTCGCCGTGGCGGGAATGCCGTAGTGCTGGCAGGCGGCCAGCCCGAGCCGGTACGCCTCGATCCGCTCGGCTGGCGGCAGCTCGGAGCAGCGACCGAGCATCAAGAGGGACGCGGCTTTGGCGAAAGGCATGTTTCGCGACCCGAAGTATTCGATGACGCTACGATACGTGTCAGGCTTGCGGACGATGATGTTGTTTGATTCAAACTGGAGGATGGCTACGAGCCTCGGATAACCGGCCTCTTGCGCGATGGCAAGCGCCCGGAAGAGCAGATAGCTGGCGTTCGGGCGCTGCGACTCCATCTGCTGGAGGCTTTTGGCGGCAATGCGCAGAGCTTTGATTTTCACTTCAGGTTCGGCCTCCATCGACATCACCCGGCCCGAGATCATGGCGATCTTGCCTGCGAGGTTTTCTGGCGTGTCGATAGCGGCCACCTTGCCCTTGAGAGCGCAATCAAGCAGGCCGGAGAGGCCCGATATTTTGATGGCGTTATCGTCGGAAGCCGCCAGCTCCGCGTAGATGCGCGACGCCTCGCCCACCTGTCCTGCGAGGAACAGCAGACGTGCGCGGTCGAAGCGCTGCCATGCGTCGGGAGTTCCGAGCGTGGCCATAACCGACGCCGCTTTACCGTACATGCCGAGTTCGGCATACATCCGCCCGGTATCGAGCGTAGCTGCATTGCGTAGCGAGTCGGGCAACGTGCCGCCATGCCGCCGGATGGCGTCCCAGGTGCGGAACGCCGCGGAGTAGCGTCCGGTCAGGAACTCGATCCGGCTCTTCCGGCAGAGCGCATCGAGCGCCGTCTGGCTGAATCCCTTCAGCGTATCCGCCGCCAGTGCGCGGTCGTAGCGTTCGAGCGCCTCGGTGAATCGCTTCTGGCTGTAAAGACGCGCAGCCTCTTCGTAGAGGGCGGAGGTTTTCGCGCCACTCTCCGGCTGACGGCACGAAGCAAGTGAAAGCGCGATACAGAGCGGCAACAGGGCGCGAAGGCACGAAAATCGAACAGATTTCATGGCGAACAGAAACAGGTGATGCAGTTTCGATCATGTTACGCAGAAATCCTCACCAAGCCAAGCATCATCGCGCTTGCCGCGGCAACTCTCCGCGATGAACGTTCGGGATTTCAGACCGGTTATGTCAAAGTATTGATGTATCTTGAGCTTCATCAAAGCAACCATTGCCGATTTACTGAATCTCAACCTATGAATCCCCAAAGCGCGGAAGCGCTCGTCATTCTACTATTGATTCTCCTTCAGGGAGCGCTCTCCCTGGCCGAGTTCGCCATCATCTCTTCGAGTCCGACCCGCCTGCGCGAGTTGCGCGATGCCGGATATCCGGCGGCCTCCGTCGCGCTGAAGCTTCAGGAGAACGCCGCCCGGTTGCTCTCCTCCATCAAGGTGACGGCGACACTCATCGCCACGCTGACGGGCGTCCTCGGCGGGCTTTTCTTTTCAAAGCCTCTCGGCGATCTGTTTAGTTCCATTGCCCTTACGGAAATCTACCGGCTCCCCGCTGCACTCACGCTCGTGATCGCTTTGCTGGCGTATCTGACCTATCTTTTTGGCGGACTGCTGCCGAAAAAAATCGCTCTGCGACATCCAGAATTCATTACAGTGAGAATCGCCGGATTCATCGACAAGCTCTGCGTCATCAGCGCTCCGGCTGTGTTTCTTGCCGACATGTCGGCGTCGCTCGCGCTCAGGGCGTTCGGCATCGAGGAGAGCGAAAAGCCGCAGGTGTGCGACGAGGATGTGATGCTCATGATACGGCAGGGGGCAAAAAAAGGGGTTTTCGAGTCGGTCGAGTACGAGATGATTTCGAGAATTTTCCGCATGAGCGACAAGCGGGCGAGCGCCATGATGACGCCGCGCCGCGAGATCGAGTGGCTTGATCTCGAAAGGCCGGACGAGGAGCTGATCGCGCGGATCAAGGCCAGCGGTCGCTCGCGCTTTCCGGTGGCGCAGGGCAGCCTCGACGAGCTTCTGGGCGTGGTGCGGTCGCTCGATCTGGTCAACTTCAGCCTCTCGTCGAAAGGGGGCATCAAGGCGGCCATCCGGGAGTCGATGAAGCCGCCGCTCTTCGTGCCCGAATCGGTCCCTGCATTCAAGGTGCTGGAACTCTTCAGGAAAAACCGCGCTCACCTGGCGCTGGTGATCGACGAACACGGCTCGGTGCAGGGCGCGATTACGCTGACCGACGTACTTGAAAGCATCGTCGGCGACGTACCGGCAGACGACGTCGAGGGAGGCGAAAAGCGCATCGTGCGCCGAAGCGAGCGCACCTGGCTGGTCGATGGCATGGTGCCGGTCGATGAGTTCCTCGCCGCCTTCAACCTCGATGCGAGCGAGTTCATCGACGAGAACGAGCCACGTTTCGACACAATGGGAGGTTTCATGATGACCCGCCTCGGTGAAGTGCCCTCGGTCTCCGACGCCGTCCGGTCGAACGGCCTCACCTTCAAGGTGATCAAAATGAACGGCAAGCGCGTCGGGCGAATTCTGGTCGAGCGAGAAGCGAAAAGCGTGGCGAAAAAATAGCAGCCTGCTTTTCGAGGCAGTGTAGCGGAATGGTGTCCGAAGCAAAAAATCGGGCAAGCACTGCGGCTATGAACTCCATCATTGCTTTTTCATCTAGTGTCACGTCAATACCAAAAAGTCTTGACCTTTCTCCGTCATTGCGAGGAGCAGTGCGACGTGGCAATCCATGCGAAATCAGTGATGGTGCTTAAAGATGGATCGCCACGTCCCGACAGGTCGGGACTCGCGATGACGAATGTCCGTCATTTTCCTTGTGACACAATACTAGGTCTGTAACCTTGCAAGATTTTTCCTAACCAGGATTGTATTAGAATGCGAGCTGCCCAGTAATTTTTCGCAAATCTGCATCGCACAACTCCGATCAGCCGCCAGCTCGCACGAACAGGGGCGGCTATAGAGAGCGCTGCTCGAACACAACAAGCATATCCGCGCAATGGTGCTGGAGGTCAACGACTCGATCAGCGCGATATTGGGAGCGTGATGGTAGAGGCCAATGAAACGCTGAACGTCAACATTCGGTTTGCAATACATATCACCGGGTGATATATTTCTTCATGAGAGTTTTCAAGAACAAATGGTTCAGCCACTGGGCGCGTCGCGAGGGAATGGCCGATGCGGTCTTGCTGAAAGCTGCCGGAGAGATCGCAGCAGGTCTGGTTGAGGCTGATCTTGGAGGTGGTCTGTTCAAAAAGCGGTTGCCTCGACAAGGCGGCGGCAAAAGCGGCGGCTATCGCGTACTTGTGGGTTACAAGAAGCCCAACGCTGATCGGATCATTTTTCTTTATGCCTTTGCAAAGAACGACAAAGCCAATATTTCAGACAGGGAAAAATACGCGTTGAGCTTTACTGCCGAGTCGTTTGTTTCGGCAACTGACGAGCGTATCGCAGCGCTTTTATCGACAAATGTTATCTGGGAGGTACCGATTGATGAGTGAGATTCTGGATATAGCGCATGAGATGGCGCAAGACCTTTTCAAAGCTGGCGTTATGGACGAAGTGACGATGCGTGCGGTCGAGGCGCTTTGCCTGCCGACCAAACAGCCATTCGGCCCGGATGACATTCGCCGCATTCGCACGGCCAACCATGTCAGCCAAGCCGTTTTTGCCGCCCTCCTCGGCATCGGCAAAACGACAGTTCAGCAATGGGAACAAGGTCTGAAAAAGCCCAGCGGAGCCGCACAACGCCTGCTTGATTTGATCGATCGAAAAGGCCTGGCGATTCTGGGGTGAAACCGGAGCAAAAGGTCAACGATTCGATCAGCACGATTCCTGGGAGAGTGAGAGAAGTTTGGCACTGTAATAAAATGGATGTTTTATAGAGATTTTGTAATATCAATGAGTTGCAATTTCTCAGTTGTGCCATTAAACATAGAAGCTATATTATTGAAATGATTTGCATATTTTGCAATAAAGAATTCAACAAGCGAAAAACAGGCGATCATATTATACCTCAAGGACTAGGTAAATTCAAGCCAGAAAAAACTATTCACTGCATCTGTAAAGATTGTGACAGCAAACACGGAAACAGCTTTGAGAGGATAGCTCTACGAACAGGGCTGATTGGGTTTTTTAGGTCAATATATGGAATAAAAAGTAAAAACAACCAAAATTCTAAACCACACAGTCTATCTCTTGACAAGTTTAATGCTATCGAATCACAAGAATTCAGTATCACAAATCTGAGTAACCCAGATCATAATGTATATATTGATGGAAATGTAATGCATGCGAATAAAATACTTATCTCAAAAAACAATAACGTCATAAAATCTATCGACATCCCAACAACAAGAGACATCAGAGATATTTGTAATTTTATAGAGTCTATTATAAAGAATAAAAGCGACGGCCTTTCAATTGAAATACAGGCGCATAGCGACTATCAGCCAGTTTTTGAAGAACTTACAAACAGAGGATTCCGATTTGAAACGAAAATACTTAAGCATGATAAAAGTGAAATAGAAATACTTAATATAAGCTCAATCTTATCAGAAAATCATTTCAGATTCATATCATCAATTGCCTTAAAAAGCATGCTGTATCTTGATTATAGCCACTCACTACTACGAAATGTCATAGAATATATTAAAGATGGAAACATCTCTCATGCAGCGCATATAGATATCAATCAGGCGGAGTCCGGATTTGACACACTTGATGCCCCACCACTCAACAATTTTCGACATATAATCGAGTGGAGAATATCAGATAAGCATATACTTATCAAGGCGTCCATTCTTGCCCATAAAAACGTAAATGGGCTTAGATTTTACATTTCCTTTCCCACTGGTCAAGATAACAAGATAATAATACCATATGGAAAAATCATAGCAATACATGGGGATACGCCCCGAAATGGAACACTTGAAATATTCAAAGGCGATACACAAGTCGTATAAATAGCCCCCTATTATTAAAATTCCTTCACTTCGCCGCGTGCCACTCATCGCGAATACAGCTCGCGACCGGGCGGAGCGGCGTTTTCACAATCATCTTTCTTATGATAAACCTGTGTTAGATTCCGGGTGAATTTCTTTTGCGCCATTTCAAATTTCACCGCTATCCGGCCATCCGCGCAATCATTTTTCTAATCAACCATCCCCCCCTCATCGCAGTGAACGGAAGGCACTCCAACGGCATTTGTGTGAGACGAAGCGCGAAGAGCGCATCTGAAAATGGAAAATGGCTCACGATTTTACGCTGCAGGACGGTGAGGGAAGATGGGTTCTGGCGACACAAGGCGCTTCTGACCTTTTACCCCGGCGACGATAGTTTTAAGGTTGTCGGGATAGTGCTATATTAACAATTGCATACGCAGCCACGACCAAACGGAGTGATGGCGTGCGCGACTGATTCCATAAAGATAAAGGAGGATGAATGAAGAGGTTGTTTTTTGCGCTTCTGGCCATGATGATGTTGAGCGCTCAGGCATTTGCGGCTAACTCGAAGGCTCCGGCGGCTTCGGGCGATTCTTTGCCGACCATGTCGCTCATGATGTGTAAAGATTGTCCCATGCCTGCCGCCGGTCAGCCAGCGGCGATGACTCAGGGCGAACAGGGAGCGGCGATGACGCCGATGAGCGCTGGATGTTCGATGTTCGATGCCTTCGGCACGATCGTCGATGTCATGAAGATGCAGCAGAAGCTCATTGCCTCGGGGCCGGGATTGAAAAAGAAAAAAGAGGTTGCCGAGATCGACAGAAAAATCGCTGAAATCGAGGGCATGATCACCAAAATGAAAAACTCGCCGATGCCATGCCCGATGGGCGCGGGTGC
>CAIUQW010000129.1 GCA_903901395.1 uncultured Chlorobiales bacterium
ACTAATCAAAAAAGGATGCGATCAAGCCGATTTCGACTGCAAAGCAGGCATATCTTCACAGAATTTCCCGACATTTTTCAGATACTTGTCGAAAGCCTCCCGCCCTTTGTCGGTCACCCGATAGTTAGTCAGGGGCTTGCGGCTCTCGAAGCTCTTGATGCACTCCACATATCCCGCCGCTTCGAGCTTTCTCAAATGGATGCTGAGATTTCCATCCGTCGCTCTGATACTGTCGCGAATATCCACGAACGAAGCCTCAGAGACGTTCAAGAGGTAAGCCAATGCCGCAAAACGAATTCGGGCATGGATGACCTTGTCGAGCAACTGATGATCGTAATCCTTTTTGTCTTTCGATGGTTCCGGAGACATTCTATCTTTTGATTTTTTACTTTCTTCAACACTGAATAACAGAGGCAATTTGTCTACGTATAACTTAAAGTACTTTTTTTATTGTTCAACAACAAGGAAAGGGATGAAATGAGTGGGAATGACATAAAAGAAAATGAACAGACGCTGAACAGAGAGGATACGCAAGAGCATCTGCCGAACATCCGGAGGCTGAACAGAGCGGAGCTTGGCGGAGTCATGGCCGCTCTCGGCGAACCGGCCTACCGCGCAAGTCAGCTTCACCGATGGCTTTACAGTCATCAGGCTCTCGATTTCGATGCAATGAGCACCTTTGGCAGGAAACTGCGACAGCGGCTCGCCTCGGAATGGAGCATCCGTCCGGCCTCGCTGGCAGGTTCCAAAAGCGAAATTGTTGACGAAGGCTCGACCGCTCCCCTTTCCACTGCGAAATTCCTCATTCAACTGGAGGATGGCGAATTGGTCGAAAGCGTGCTGATTCCGTCGGAAGAACGCATGACCGCCTGCATCTCCTCGCAGGTTGGCTGCCCGCTGCGCTGCGTCTTCTGCGCCACGGGGCAGATGGGATTCAGACGAAACCTCGCGGCTTCGGAGATAACCGATCAGGTTTTTCTGCTCAACAGCGAAGCGATGAAGCGCCACGGACGGGGTTTGAGCAATATCGTCTTCATGGGAATGGGCGAACCGCTGCTGAATCTCGAAAACGTCACTGAGTCGATCGCCACGCTGACCGAAAAGGATTACCGCTTCAGCATCTCCGAAAAAAAGATCACGATCTCGACCGTCGGTCTGCCCGCGGAGATGGATCGGATCGCCCGCTCAGGCCTCAAAACCAAGCTCGCCATATCGCTGCACAGCGCCGATCAGAGCGTCCGGGAACGGATGATGCCGGTTGCCATCGACATCACGCTCGACAACCTTGCCGAAGCGATCAGTTCCTATAACGCCAGAACAGGCTCGCCGGTAACGCTCGTCTACATGCTGCTCGAAGGCGTCAATGACTCACCTGAAGAGGCCCGCAAACTGGTTCGTTTCGCAAAGAGAGTGTTGTGTAAAATTAATTTGATTGATTATAATTCTATAGTTAACTTGAAGTTCAGGCCGGGTTGCGGCAGCTCGAAAACCATGTTCATTCAACGGTTGCTCGATGCTGGACTGCTCGTCACCGTCAGAAAAAGCCAGGGCGCAGCCATCAACGCCGCATGCGGACAACTGGCCACCAGGCAAGCGCGGTAACGGCGGCTTGAAACCGAAAAAATCTTTAACCGGCCCATCTCATGGATATATCCTCATTCCTGCCCTTCAGAGACGAAATGGTCAAAGTGTATCACTGCCTGACCAACAATGCGACCCATACCTCCGAGAAACCGGTTTTCAGCGAACTCAAGGTTCGCCGCTACTCCTGCCCGCTGGAAGATGTCTCCGATTTCATCACTCATAAAATAGAGGGCTGGGTCGGCTGGGCTCTGATAAACCAGAAAACCGCCGTCGGTGGCATGAAGACCATTCGCGCCGAAGTTTCGTCATTCGCCCTGCTCGGCATGAAAATCGACGTCACCTTCGGGCTGGTTGAAGAAACGGACATAAACGGACGGAAAATCACCACAGTCAACGGCAAGGCGCACACAAGAATTGACTCCAAGGGTGATCTCGGAGAAAGCCGCAGAATGCTCAGAATGATGCTGGCGTCTCTCGATTTCGAGTTCAGACCGCAGATCGTTCACGAAGACGAGTATGTGCATCGCTCCATCGATCCGAACACCTCGAACGCGGCATTCGAGCATCTCTTCAATGAATCCACGCTCGAACATCGCCCCAGTACGCCAAAAGCCAAATCTATTGAGCTGAAAAAACCGGCAAAACAGGCTATCGAGTTCAAATCATCCAAAAGCAGCGGCGAAACCGTGATAACGCCTGCCGCATCCCAGGCGGCTCCTGTTGTCCAGAACGCCGCTCCGGCAGCCGCCCCGGCTCCGGATGCCGATGAGACGAAAAAACCGGCAAAACCGAAAATCACAGTCATCTCCCTGAAGAAAAATTCATAAAAGGATAGCGTTTCATGAGAGTAATCCTGTTAGGCGCACCGGGCGCCGGCAAAGGGACACAGGCACAATATATTTCTGAAGCTTTCGGCATTCCCCAGATATCGACCGGTGACATGCTGCGTGCCGCCGTTAAAGCTGCCTCTCCGCTTGGCCTGGCCGCCAAGAAGATCATGGATGAGGGTGGACTTGTGCCCGACGACATCATCATTGGTCTCGTCAAGGAACGCCTCGAAAAGTCCGACTGCACCAATGGTTGCCTCTTCGATGGCTTTCCACGTACTCTCGCCCAGGCTGAAGCCCTGAAAGCCGAGGGGGTTCGCATCGATCATATCATTGAAATCAACGTCCCCGACGAAGAGATTATTAAACGCATGAGCGGACGCCGCGTTCATCTCTCTTCAGGCCGCACCTACCATGTCACCTTCAATCCCCCGGTCGTCCCGGACACGGATGACGCTAGCGGCGAACCGCTGGTACAGCGCGACGATGACCGCGAAGAGACCGTGCGGAAGCGTCTGAAAGCCTATCATGATCTGACCGAACTGCTGGTCGGCTACTATCGCAACCTCTCGATGAACGGTTCTGCCGATGCGCCAAAGTACTCCAGAATCTCAGGAATCGGTGGGGTCGAGCAGATCAAAACAGAGATCATCGCAGCACTCAACGCATAAAAGCAGCAAACATATCGTTAAAAAAAGCCAGTTTGAACCGCTGGCTTTTTTTCATTATGAATGAGGAGTTATGAATTTCGAATGAACAATCTTTTTCCTCTTTCATGTTCTTGTCTTCCTTGCTCTCTTTTTCTTTTTAGCCTCTTTACTGCCAATGCATGCGATTGTCTATGTAGAGCGAATCTGGCGTGATGAGCCATTTCTTCTGTCTGTGCCGGAAGGACTGGCGGCGAAGATTCAGCCGGGCTGTCAGGCGCTGGTCAACCTCGCCCGTCACAAGGCGTCGGCCTACACCGGCTATGTATGGTCGCTGGAGGAAGCGAGCGATGGCGAATGTGATGGCGAGGTGCTCGATATGCTCAACGGTGGCCTGCCGGTACTGACTCCGGTGATGCTGAAGCTCGCCTTGTGGATTTCGGATTACTACGCGGCACTCCCCGTCGACTGCCTCTCCACCGCGCTTCCGGCTCCGCTCAGAAGCGTCGTCGATGATGTGGTTGAGCTGGCGGGATTCCAGCTCGGAAGTCCCGACTTGCGGGTCAAAAGCACCGGCCTTCGCCGGAACATCCTGAAGGAGCTGGTGTCGGCGAAACGGCTGACCGTGCGCCAGCTCCGCAAACGCCTCGGGCGCAAGGAGCTGTACGCCGCCCTCGCCGAACTCGAACGCGCGGGGTTGCTCACGGTGCGTAAAAGCTTCGTGGAGACGAAGCCCCGCACCGTCACGGCCTGGAGGTTGGCATCGGCACTCCCCGAGGAGCCGGAAAAACTCGTTGCCAGATCGCGCAAAAAACGGGAAGCATACGAAATGCTCGCGTCACATCCGGAACAGTTGTTCCATGCCGAAGATGGCGAAATATCGAGAGCGATGTTCAACAGCCTCGTCACGCTTGGGCTGGCCGAGAAAATCGAGACTGCCGCTCCTTCGAAAGAGCGGCTGCGCTTTGAAGAGCCACAAAAAGAGATCACGGCGCTCGGCAAGCATCAGCAACATGCACTCGACGTGCTCGGCGAGGCATTGCGCAAGGAGAAATTCCAGACCTTTTTGCTCCACGGCGTGACCGGCAGCGGCAAGACCCTCGTCTATATCGAGCTGCTCCGCCGCGTGCTTGCCGAGGGAAAAACCGCCATCGTGCTGGTGCCCGAAATCTCCCTCACGCCGCAGACCGCCGCCCGATTCCGGCACTATTTCGGCGACGGCATCCAGATCATGCACAGCGCCATGAGCGACCGCGAAAAGTACGACACCTGGCAGCGGCTTCGGCAAGGCAAGGCCCGTATCGCGCTCGGCGCTCGTTCGACCATCTTCGCGCCGCTGGAGAACGTGGGCGCGATCATCGTGGACGAGGAGCACGACGCCGCCTACAAGCAGGATCGCACGCCGCGCTACCACGCCCGCGATACGGCAGTGATGCGGGCCATGTTTGAAAATGCGCTCTGCGTGCTCGGTTCGGCCACGCCGTCGTTCGAATCGTACCGCAACGCGCTCGAAGGCAAGTATACGCTGCTCGAACTGCCGGAGCGCGTGGATAACGCCCGGATGCCGTCGATCAAGCTGGTGTGGATGCCCGGCAGCCAGCGGGTCACGCCGTCGATCTCGGGAGCGCTCTACGACGCCATCCGCGAAAGGCTGAAGCGCGACGAACAGGTCATCTTGCTGCAAAACCGCCGCGGCTTCGCGGGCAGCCTGCTTTGCTTGGACTGCGGCCACACGCCGCAATGCCGCCACTGCAACATCCCGCTGGTCTATCACGCGAGCGACCACACCCTGCGCTGCCACTACTGCGGCCACATCGAGCCGTTCCGCCAGCGCTGCCCTGCTTGCAAATCGGAGAATCTCTTCTACAAAAGCAGCGGCACCGAGCGGATCGAGGAGGAGCTGAACAAATTGTTTCCGGACGAGAAGATTTTGCGGATGGATGTCGATACCACCTCGACCAAGGACGCTCACGCCTCACTGCTGACCGCCTTCCGCGAAAAACGCGCGCGAATCCTGCTCGGCACGCAGATGGTCGCCAAGGGACTCGACTTCCCGGAGGTGACGCTGGTCGGCGTGCTGATGGCCGACATCGGCCTGAACCTGCCCGACTTCCGCGCCTCGGAGCGCATCTACTCGCTCCTGATGCAGGTTGCCGGACGCGCGGGGCGCTCATCGATGCCCGGCGAGGTGCTGCTTCAGCTCTACAACCGCGACAACGAGCTGTTCCAGCACATCATCCGCGCCGACTACCGCCACTTTTTTGAGGCAGAAATGGCCGCCCGCCGCGAACTCGCCTATCCGCCATTCACGCGCCTCATCAAGTTCGAGTGTTCATCGCCATCGGAAACGGTCGCGGAAAAAGGGGCGGTTGCGTTGCGGGAGCATCTGCGGCCACAAGTGCCGGAAGAGTTTGGCGCGATCCTCGGCCCGGCTCCGGCAGGCATCAACAAAATAAAGGGACGCTTCCGCTTCCAGCTCATCCTGAAACTCTCCGGCATCAAGCTCCCGTCAGCGCTGCTCAGGCAGGTGCAGTACGACACCCTCGGCGCATTTCGAGGAGAAAATCTGGTCATAACCGTCGATGTCGATCCGCAACATCTGCTGTAAAAAGGTTTTTTTCGTAGATTGGATATGGCTGAAAGCTGTCGTAAACAGCCGAAGCGACCGTAAGTTGCAAAGTTGAAACCATATACCGCAGACTATGACCGATTTCCAGTGGAAACGCAGTTACCTTGGAGAGCACAAACTCAAAGCCGCTGGCGTTGTCTTCGTGCTTTTTTTGCGATACCTTTACACCACACTCTTTATCTACGGCTTTATCCATAAAATCATGCGCGGCTGGATGTGGAGCGACATTCTCACTCAACATTTCACGAAAAGGCTGCATGAATTGCTGGCAACAGCAACCTGGAGCGACTCGGTCGAAGCGACCATCGCCGTGTGGCAGGCGTCGTACCTGACGAACTTCGCCCTGCCGCTCGTCATGCCCATTGCCTGGATCGTTACCATCGGCGAGCTGATCATCGGCATCGCGCTGCTTGTCGGCGTCATGACGCGCATCAACGCGGCGTTCGGCCTTTTCATGCTACTCAATTTCGCGGCTGGCGGCTACTACAATGAAACCATTCCGCCGCTGGTCACCATTTCGATACTCCTCATGGTGCTGCCGACCGGCCACTGGTTCGGATTCGACCGCACTCTCAACAGGAAATATCCAGATTCACCATGGTTCAAATGAAGAAGAGTTCGATACAGCTTTTACTCCCGACACTGTCCGATCATCGAAAAACCCTGACCACCCTGCTCGCCGGTTTGCTTCTCATGCTGTCGCAACCAGCCCTGGGAGGAAACACTGCGCTGAAAGTCAATGAAAACGCCGCGCTCGACGCCGCCGATCAGGCGTTCAAATCGCTTCGTTACGAAGAGGCCGATTCGCTCTACAATACGATGCTCCAGAGCGGCAAGGAAACAGCTGATCTCTACTGGAAGCTCGCGCGGTTGAACATCAGCATCGCAGAATCGTACGAGCCGGACGAAACCGCCAGACGGATGCCCTATTACGCCAAAGCTGTGGAGTGTGCGCAGAAATCGGTGCAGCTTGACCCCAACAATGCCAGCGCGCACACCTGGCTTGCCGCTGCTCTGGCTCTGAAAGCGGATAAAATCGGCTCGAAAGAGAAGGTGCGACGGGCTGCGGAGATCAAGAAGGAGCTGCACAGAGCGCTTGAACTGAACCCGCACGACGATGTGGCCTGGTCGATGCTCGGCTCGTACAACTATCAGGTGTCGAAAATCGGCTGGTTCAGCCGTATGGTGGGCAACGCCGTCATAGGCGGAATGCCGGAAGGCAACCGGCTTGAGGCTGAAAAAGATTTCAAGAAAGCGATCACTCTCAATCCGAGAGTCATCAGGCACTACCACGAACTGGCGCTGATCTACCTTGAGGAGAACAGAAAGCAGGAAGCGCTGAACATCCTGCGAGCAGCCGTAACCAAACCGGTGCTTATGAAAAGCGACACGCGGCGGCTGAAAGAGATCAAGCTGTTAATCGCCAAGCTGACGAAAGAACTTGAAGAACCGCGAGTTAGTAATGAATTTAACTCGTTTTAAAAGATCGGTCAGATCAGCCTGATCAGTTTGATCTGACCGATCATTTTTAACCCCGCCCAAGGATCGCCCTCACGCCAAGATGGTAGCTCTCGACGCCGAAACCGGCGATCACGCCAGCGCAGACCACGGAGATCACCGATTTGTGGCGGAACTCTTCGCGCTTGTGCACATTGGAGAGGTGTACCTCGACCACGGGCGTTTTGATCGAGCTGATGGCGTCGCGCAGGGCGATAGAATAGTGCGTGAACGCGCCCGCATTGAGCACGACGCCCGCAAAGCCGCCACGATCTTCGATTTCGAAAAGCTTCTCAATAAGCGCACCCTCGTACTCCGACTGGTAAAACTCGAACCTCACCTCTGGAAACGCCTCGGCGATACCGCGATTGATGTCATCAAGCGTGAGGCTGCCGTAGATTTCCGGCTCGCGCTTTCCGAGACGCGAAAGATTTGGCCCGTTCATGACCAGAATAGTGGTCGCGCTCATGGGTAGCTCCGGTTTGGCTTAAAGGATATACTGGCTCAGATCCCTGTCGGCGACCACCTTGCCGAGTTTTTCGCGTACCTTCTCGGCGTCGATGACCACCTTGTTTCCGGCAATGGTGCCGTCGGTGAGCATCTCCGGGACACCGAACATCAGTTCTTCGAGGAGGTTGGTCAGAATCGTATGCAAGCGCCTCGCACCGATGTTTTCGACCGTTTCGTTCACCTTGGCCGCCGTTCGGGCGATTTCGCGGATCGCCTCGTCGGTGAATTCGAGATCGATCTGTTCGGTTTCGAGCATCGCGCGGTACTGCTTGATGAGCGCGTTTCGCGGCTGGGTCAGAATCAGGTAGAAATCCTCCTCGGTGAGGCTCTTCAGTTCAACCCTGATCGGGAAACGCCCCTGAAGCTCAGGAATCAGGTCGGACGGCCTCGCCACGTGGAACGCGCCCGAAGCGATGAAGAGCACGTGGTCGGTCTTGACGACGCCGTACTTGGTCGCCACTGTCGAGCCTTCGACGATAGGCAGGAGGTCGCGCTGCACGCCCTCGCGACTTACGTCGGGGCCTTTGCCGCCCGCGCCGGTGGTGGGTGCGGCGATCTTGTCGATCTCGTCGATGAAGACGATGCCCGACTCCTCGACCTTGCGGAGCGCCTCCTTGACGACGGCGTCCATGTCGATGAGCTTTTGCACCTCCTCCTGTTCGAGCAGCTTGCGCGCTTCGGCGATGGTGAGGCGGCGCTTTTTCTTCTTCTTCGGCATCCCGCTCATGAGGTCCTGCATGATGCCGCCGATCTCCTCCATCTGCCCGAGCGGGCCGAAAATCTGCATCATGCCGCCCGGCCCGTCGCTGGTGGTCTCCATCTCGATCTGGCGATCATCCATCCGGCCACTGCGCAGCCGTTCGAGCATCTTCTGGCGGCTTTTGCGGTTGACTTCGCGTTCGAGATTCTTCTCATTGACGACCTCGGCGTCACCCGAAACAACCACAGCCTCCTCCTCTTCACCGGAGCGCTCGGACTCTTCGACGCCGCTGACGGGAGGCAAGAGAATGTCGAGCAGGCGCTCCTCGACGAGCAGGGCCGCCTTTTCGCGCACCTCCTCTGATTTCTCGCTCCGCACCATCGCCACGGATTGCTCCACGAGGTCGCGGATCATCGACTCGACGTCGCGCCCCACGTAGCCAACCTCGGTGAACTTCGACGCCTCGACCTTCACGAATGGCGCTCGTGCCAGCTTGGCGAGTCGGCGGGCGATCTCGGTCTTGCCGACGCCGGTCGGACCGATCATGATGATGTTGTTCGGCATGATTTCGTCACGCAGCTCCTCGCTCACGTTCTGGCGGCGAAGCCGGTTGCGCAGGGCGATGGCCACCGATTTCTTGGCATCCTTCTGGCCGATGATGTATTTGTCGAGCTGCTCGACGATCTGCGTCGGCGTGAACTGCTCCTTGTCGATGAGCTTCACCGGAGAAGCCTGGGGTTCATCCGGCTGGGTCATATCCTGATCGTTGTTCATTGAGTTGAGTTCGGGGTTTTATAAATGTGGTCGCCGCGCGGTCACAACGTTTCGATGACAATGTGGTCGTTGGTGTAGATGCAGATGTCGGCGGCGGTTTGCAGGCTTTCGCGGACGATCTCCTCGGCGGAGAGCGTGGTGTGCTTGACGAGCGACCGCGCGGCGGCCAGCGCGTACATGCTGCCGCTTCCGATGGCCACGATGCCGTCCTCCGGCTCTATGACGTCGCCCGTGCCGGAGATGATGAGCGCCTTGTCCTGGCTCACGATGGCGAGCATCGCTTCGAGACGGCGCAAGTATTTGTCGGTGCGCCAGTCTTTCGCGAGTTCCACGGCGGCGCGGTCGAGCTTGCCGCTGTAGGCTTCAAGCTTCGACTCGAAACGGTCGAGCAGCGTGAGCGCGTCGGCGGTGGCTCCGGCGAATCCGGCAATGAACTTGCCCTGGTAGAGGCGGCGGATTTTACGGGTAGAGTGCTTCATCACGGTGGCGCCGAGCGTCATCTGGCCGTCGCTGCCAAGCGCGGCTTTGCCATCTTTGATGAGGCCAATGACCGTGGTCGAACGTATCTGCGGTTTTTCGTAACCCATGGAATCGTAAGCTTAATAATGATTAACCTATTTTTTTCCTTAATCTTGCAACTGGAATTTGCATTTGTTCACGGTATTTTGCAACCGTGCGCCGGGCAATTTTCACCCCTTTTTCGCCAAGCAG
>CAIUQW010000130.1 GCA_903901395.1 uncultured Chlorobiales bacterium
ATATGGGCGCCTCTAAAAATGGAGATTTGAAATACCTAAAGAAATGACTTCAGCGATGCAGGCTCATTTTACCCTGAAAAGCACCTGTTCATTGGCATCATTGCATCGAAAAACTACATTTCAGACACGACAGGTCGTAGTTATCCCCAGATGAATACGTTGTAAACCTTTTTGTTGAGCTGCGCGCAACGCATCAGGTTATAAGTCAGGTTGGTCAGACCAATCTTGGCAACCGCTCTTACATAACCGATCGTTCTGATGTACATGGCTCTCATCGAGTTGGTCATGAATCCGAAAACGTGTTCAACTCGTGCACGACTCTTTGACTTCTGACGATTCGACGCTTTTTGCTCATCGGTCAGCGGCTTGCCTTTGGTACCTTTTTCGTGAATTTCATTGATCATTTCGCACGCTTCGATGATGGCTTCCTGACCGACATAGGCGCTGTCCGCGTAGAGCGGCTGACCCACATCTTCTTTTTCAAGCAGTGTTTCGAGCTCTTGAGAATCGTGGTCGCAAGCTGGCGTCACCATCCAGTTGTTGATCAGTTTCGTCTCCTTATCGACCTTGATATGGTTTTTATAGCCATAAAAGTTGGTCTTGTTTTTCTTCACCCAGCGAGCGTCACGGTCTTTCTGGCGAAGCTTGTTGGGCTTCTGTTTCCATGATTCCGGGGTTTGGCCCGCTTTGATCAGCTCGTTTTCTTCGCGGCTGTTGCGCTGACAAGGCACTTCGACAATGCTGGCATCAACCATCTGTCCGTTTTTGGCGAAAATGCACTGCTCGTCAAGCGCTTGATTGAACCGGAAAAACAACGCTTCGATGAGTTCTTCCTGAATCAGCGTTTCCCGGAATTTCCAGATCGTTTTGCTGTCAGGAACCTTATCGCTTGCTTTCAGGCCAAGAAACCGCTTGAAGCTCAGACGATCAGTAATCTGGTACTCCATCTGGTCGTCGGAGAGGTTGTAGAGGCTTTGGAGCATGAGAATCTTGAACATCATCAACCGGTCGAATGGCGGGCGACCCAGGTTGCTGCGATGCTCAGGCTTGTTGAACGCCGTACTCAGAATCGGAGTAAAGATTTGCCAATCGATATGCGCTTCAAGCTTGACGAGCGGATCCTTGAGCCTGGTAAGCCGCTCAAGCAGCAATTGTTCGTCGAACAGGCCCAGTGGGTTGATGTTTTTCATTGCAGCACGTTCTGTTTGATGAGTACTGCTTAAGATACTATTAATTCATGACTTAGCCGTGTGTAGCTTCATATATTTCTATTTTTTATATCATTGCCTTCTTTTTAGAGATGCCCTTAAATCGGGAATACAGCGCCAATAAAATCTTAAACGCGCTGCAAATATCACAAACGCTGATGCAGAGGTATTTTCTCATCTTGCGAGCTATTTGCACTTTCGAATCATTCATAAAGATTTTCGATCGTCCGACCTTCTTCGCTATAAAGCGCACTACAGACCATTTTACAGGATACGGTGATGGTGTCGATGCCGCCGTCATTGGTCGAGCGGGAACCCACTTCCTGCCATTCAGTTCTTTGACGATTTCGATGAGGTGTTTCAGTGACCGACCAAGGCGGTCGAGTCTCCAGATGACGAGGGAATCACCGGCTTTCAGTTTCTTCATGCAGGCTGTGAGGCCCGGGCGTTCGGATTTCGATCCGCTGGCTTTGTCGATGAAGATGAGTTTTTCGGAGATGCCGACCTGTTTGAGGGCATCGAGCTGGAGGTTGAGTTCCTGCCCGCTTGTTGAAACTCTGGCATAGCCGATTTCTCGTCCGGTTTTTGGGGTTGTGTCGGTTATTCTAAAAAAACTCCTGTTCATACGAGTATTTAATGATACGCTTTTTCAAGACAGATAAGGCCAGAAAAAAGGGCATTTCTGCCTCCCTCTCCGTTGTCTCAGAAAACGACCGTTTTTCGAGATACCAACTCTATCAACGTAGAGATACAGAAAAGCCCCCGTCGAGGGGGCTGTTTGTTCAGGCGCTGAATCTGGTGCTCGCTCGGGCGTGAGTCATCATCTCCTTCGTGGTAAAGGCTGTCTGGATCAGCCTGACCTGCCGTTCAATATCGCTTCTTCCGGCTTGTCTCGAACAAATCTGCCGGAACTCGTCGGCGAACCCTACCCCGATCATCCGCATGGCTTCGAGCAAGCCGGTTGACGCTTCGACCAGAAAGAGGGTGATCAGATTGGAACCCGACGCCATCCATTCTTGCCGAAACTCCTCGTCGAACATCGAGGCGTCGATTGACATATCGATACTGAAACCCTCGCCGAAATCGAGCACCAGAAACGGAATCCCCTTCTGCTCGAACAGGTACGCGGTCAACCTGCCATTCGTGAACAGCTTTTTCTCCTTTTTTGAAATACGCTTCAACGACATCAGCACATTGAAAAAGCTGTTCGTCACGATGGCGACATGCTGCTCCTTACCTGTGCAGAATTGCTCATGGGGAAACAACTTCCCGACCTGATAGACTTCCATGGTTTGTCCTGTTATGCCCGGCATCCACCGGACTGATTATCGGAAACTTACAAAATCATTCCCCGGGGGGACAGAGGCTTCCCCGAGGACAGGCAAACTTTTTGGGCAAGGGGGACAAGAGAGCTGCACAAACCCGAGACATCGGGAGCGGAAGCGAACGACCCTTGAGCAAAAAGGCAAACTGGCCTATCTTGCCGTCCCCCTCCGGGGATAAGTGAATCCTCAAGCCGCGAAGCGGGCATGACATCACGATCTTTCTTTGACGGTTGTTATGGGAAGGGTGGTTCGCAGAATCAACTACAGGTTTCGGCTGCGAATTTCAAGACGGGATACGAGTACAAAATAGCGGGCGTGATTGATGGCGGGATTTCGTCTGTAAAGGTATCGTCAAGCCCATTATCCCTCTTTCACAATAAAACGCTGGAGCTGTTGACTGTGCTTCAGCAGAATCTCAAGCAGGCGATGGGCAAGATCAGCCAGCAGTACGAGAAAGGATCCACACCGGTGCGGAGTGGAAGCCGCAGCAGATGAAACTCTCGCCTCGTCACACTACGAAGTGGCAAGCGATTATTGAGTTGAGGGGAAATTTCTAAACGACTATTTGTGCTGTGTCCAAGACACTGGGTGCAGCCAGGCAGGCGGCCGCAGCCTGCTGGGCGCAGAGTTATTTTCAAAAGTTGTGTTTTGAAAACGTAGCCGACTGACAGGCAGCAAGTGCTACCTTGGTCTAAAACTTAAGGAGCACAAACGATGATCACTGAATCACCATCGATACTCGAACTTCTCGGCAAAGGGACAAGTCTTGAAGAACTCGCCAGGTATGCCGCCCAGCAGATGATCGCGCTGGCGATGGAAGCTGAAATCACTGCCGCCATGGAGCCGTATCGGCACATCAAAACACCGGGTGGCAAAGCTGCAGTTTAGAATCGGCGATCTGCCGGAACGGACGATTACCACAACGGCAGGCCCCATCGCGGTGAAAGTATCGCGTAGTCGCTCGTCAGTGCCAATCATCAAACCCTTTTTCAGCGCGCTGATTCCGAAATACATGAGAAAAACCCTGAACATCGAAGAGGCGCTTCCGCTCTTTTACCTCGGCGGCCTGTCGAATAACGATTTCAGTCCAGCGTTTCAAAAGCTGTTTGGCGAGCTTCCGGCGGGGTTTTCGTCAGCTTCGATCATGCGAATGAAGTATCTCTGGCAGTAAGAGCACCGCAAATGGAACCACCGACCGATGCATTTCGCGCAATACTGCTATCTGTGGGTCGATGGCATCCATTTCAACCTGCAGCTCGACGAATGTCGCCTCTGCGTGTTGGTGGTCATGGGCGCGACCGAGGACGGACGAAGAGAGCTGGAGCCGTATCTGGCGGCTATCGTGAAAGCGCGGAGTCGTGGCTCGAACTGCTTCGAGACCTCAAGGAGCGAGGCATGCCCTCGCCGAAACTCTGCATTGGTGACGGAGCGCTCGGCCAGGTCTATCCGACGATTCAACACCAGCGATGCCGGTGCACAAGACGGCCAACGTGCTGGATAAACTGCCGAAAACCGTCCAGCCCAAGCACCAAATCGCTGATTCACGACATCTACCGGGCCGAAACCGAGTAGGATGCTCGAACCGCATTGAAGAATTTTGATATCCGTTATCCGGACAAGTTGCCGAAAGCGGTTGAGGCTCTGATGAAGGATGAAGCCAGCCTCTTCACGTTCTACCATTACCCGGCCAAACACTGGCAACATATCCGCAGCACCAACACGATTGAATCAGCATTTGCGACCGTTCGACTCCGCACGGCCAAAATCCGAGGTCAAGGCAGCATGGCCACGACGCTGGCGATGGTCTTCAAACTGGCCGGACGGGCGGCACTGAAGTGGAGAAAACTCTCAGCTCACCAACTCATCGAGAAGGTGCTGCAGGGCGTCAAATTTGTCAACGGAATCGAGGAGACACTTGCTTCTTAGCTAAGCGCAAAACACAACTTTTGGCAATTTCTCCAGCATTCTGATAATGACTTATTGTTGGGAAATATCAGAAAACGTCGGTTGTATTTTTCATATTTTTTATTTATAAATTGGGTCTAAAGCGACAATCAATATATTTTTATACTATTTTTTCGAGGCGTTTTCTAAAGCGATGGTCACTAATTAATTTAGAAAAAATCATATTTTTTTTGGTATTCTTTTCAAGAATTGTATAAATTTACTATTGATGTGATTATATGTGTTTTTGGCTGTGATGTAGTGATCGTTGGCGACGGGCCGCGGCGTACTGCTGACGTTTTTTTACTGCTTGGCGTTGTGTTGGAAATAATTTTATAAAAAATTATTGTATGGAGAACGCTATGATTCATTTTAACGATAAAAGAAATGAACTTGCGGACTACATGAACGCGTTGGCCCCTGAGAGTGGTTGGATGGAATATGATTTCAGTGATTCGCGTCAGCATGAGTATGCCCTGATGATGACCAGCAAGTTCTGGGATGCGAAAAGGTATCCGGGTTTGTTTCATATTCTTGAAATGAAGAGACAAAGAAATAGAGATGGCTTAAATGTGTTAAGGAATGAAAATGTTGATGAGAATGATTTTCAGGATATGTTCAGTGTTACTTCTTTCGGGCCTGATAAGCAATTAAATTTGATGACTTCCGGCGGAGTGGGGACTTTGGTTGGTGGCTATAAAACCTTGACCCTGACTTTGCTCGTGACGGATGAGCAAGGTAATGTTATGGCTTCAGGGAGCAGTTGTGATATGATGGGAAGTTTTTTAACCGTGGATGCGCTTCCACAGGGCGGTGGAACTCAAAGCACAAAGGTGTTTTCACAACTGTTTTATTCAGGTATTGATAAAAATAATAATCCAGTTTCCGGGATGACTGAAAAAGTGCCGTATTTTAATGCCAGTATTCCAGAGATAACGGCTCCGGTTAAGTCGTGCAAAGATCCATATGTGACGGGTGCTGTAAATATAGGTTTGGGGCGTTTGTGGACTGACCCTGATGTGGGCAAAAAACTTGATTATGTCTGGAATGAAAGCAATACTCAGAATCCAGTCGGCAGGATTCCTTTTGTTGGAAGTGTTGTGTTTCAGGCACCGATACAACCAAATGGATTTATAAAAAGAATGACGATATGGGTTGGAAATATGAGCTCCGGAGGTGCTGTGAAATTGAGCCCTGCAGATGAGAAACATGTCCGCAGCAAATTTACTGTTGATCCGAATGACAACTGTAAATTAAACTGGAACCTGCCCGGTGGAACAAGCGTTGAAAACCCGGGCGATCCAATAGTATTTACCAAGGTTCCGTGGGTTACTGACATGAAAACTTATTTTAATTGCCAGATTATAGTTGCTCTTACAAATGGAGCATTAGGTATGGCAAGTATAATGAGTCGTGTTGAAAGTGGCGGTGTGCCAAACGGGTTATTGCTGATCGATCCAATATCTTTTGTATGGCATTGCCTTGCAGAGGATACCCTGGTGAGTATGGCTGACGGAAGCAGAAAAAAAATATCTGATATTGTGACAGGAGAAAAGGTTGTTGTTGATAATAAGGGCCGGTTCGCTGTTGTTGAATATACGTTGAGGGGTGCCCATTACGGCGAAGTGTTGAGAATTCATACAAGAGAGGGGTATGAAATAATAACGACCAGCGCTCATGTATTTATAGGCGACAATGGCTTGGTTCCTGCATCGGATTTGAAGGTTGGAGACGCTCTTCTCACTGTTGATGGAGAACGCAATATTGACATCGTCGAGGTTATAAACAACAAAGGTCTCATATTTTGCAATTTGTCTCTGACGATGGATGGGCCGGAATACGAAGTGGGTACGTTCGTGGCGAATGGATTTATTGTTGGTGATGTCGATGCCCAACGAAAACACAAATTGCTGCTGAAAAATGATATTGAGTGGGTGAAAAAGCAGATGCCTGACTATATGCATACCGATGTCGAGTCTTTTTTTCAGGATAAGTTGGCGCAATGATACGACCGGTAGATGTCTTCGAGACTGAGGGGACTCGAACTCATCAAGGTTTCGAGAACTTTCAACACAGAGGATACGCAGGCAGCTCTCTGTGTTTACGGGGAGGACAGGTAGTTGTGAAGAAGCTTGGGAAAGGACGCCATCAGCGAAGGATGTTTTTCTCTTTGAAACAGGTTTTACGTCAAATTTAGTTAAAACCATTTGTATTATGATCCGATTCACACAGCATGAGAATAGTCGTCTCTATCTGCCTGATAACTCATCCCCTGGCGGGAAAGGTTTTTTTTCTTTTTTACTGACACAAAAACTCGAAAAGCTTCCCGAAAGCCTTTCTGTCATTGACTCCTGGGATAAAAACTGTGGCGTTTACCTTTTTCTGCTGTCGATGCCTTCCCGGATGGCGGATTTTATCGGCAAGGTCGCGGATTGGTTCGAAAAACAATATCCCGATGTTTCACACAGCTGCTTTGCCTGGATCGACTATGACGAAAAAACAGATAATATTCAAAAAGTCACGCTGGTAAAGACGACAACAAAAGGAAACGCTGAAAAGGTCAGTCTTACCGAAAGCATGCAGTTCGATTTTCTGAACTACTCTCTGCCGCTTCGCCAGAATGCTCCTGTCTCCACAGCCAGCGATACTGGAGGGAATATCTCAGGTTTCATTTTTGCCTATCCTCCTTATGACGGGGCGCCACAACCTCGTCATGAATACAATATCAGGCTGCCGCTGACTGGCGATGAACGCGGGACACTCAACGGGCAGGTCAGCCTTGGTAATCTTTCCGACGATCCGTCTACTGGCTGGAATGCTTCGCTTTACTATGTCATCAGGGATCATAAAAGCAATCAGAACGTGCCTTTCAGGTATCCGGTTTTTTCACAAGAAAAAGATGGATTGCAGATGCTGTTCGATTACAGGCTCGACCCAGTTGACCCGCTCAATCCTGATCGCTCATATCTGGCATTTACAGCCACCTCCTTTTTTCTGAAGCAGCGGGATACAGGTGCATGGTATATCGAGTTGAACGATTCCAGCCGTATTGCCTCTTTCTTCCGTACGGTCTATGGTGGCAAGATCGATCTGATTCCGTTAACAAACAGCGATCATCCTGCCAAGCTGGTGTTTGAAAAGCTTCCGCCATCAAATGGTCAATCACCACAGTTTTATCTCGCGCCGGCAGGCGACTTTGCCCTGTCGGTGGGAGAGGTGGGAACAAATTTCCGGTTACTTTCCGGACTTTCAGGAGCGGAATATTTCTTGTGCACCTCCGGTACGGCGGCTTCGCCGGGAGATATACTCCGCTTCGTACCGGGAAAACCAGCCTTCGCGCCGTCATTTCCGGTGATACAGCCAAAGGTTGCGCATAATAAGGGTGATCACTGGGGCGCGGCCAAGGCGCGTGAAGATTTCATGTGCAAGAGAGAGTTGTCAGACAACGCAGATTTGCTTTCCGGGCAGGATTCACTGCTTGATCCGGCATATCGTACAAGCTGGATCGAGGTGCGCCCGGGGAGTGCGGCTATACAGAACGAACCAGGGTTGACGGAGGGGGCAATTGTTCCGGTCTATTTTTGCCAACCGGACGATGCGGCTCTTTACGATCACGACAGCGTATCACTTGATGTAAGAAAGGAGTTTCTGCTGTTGCGGGAAACTCCGGCCGCAGAATTCGATGCTGCATCGGAAAAGAGCGTCCCCATGGTTCCCTATGCGGGGGCGACGAATACTGACGTTTTGATTGATTTCGAAAAACAGGTGCTCTCGCCCACGCGCCGGAACGCCATGTTCAACAGCAATGCGGGCCAGCAATATAGGGGAACCCGACCGGAAGATAATACGGTGGTGGCGACCACTCCGCAGGGGCTGCTGGTAACATTGTCTCATAAATGGGAGTGGCAGAGCGTGCTGCTGGCATGGGATGGAACAAACAGACTGGAATTTTATGATGGCGTGACCCTGCCTTTGCGGAGTGCCTTGCAGTCCAATCAACTGTTTCTGGTGGCAACGGATGCCGCATCTCTCGGGACGTTTCAGAATACGATCAAAATTGCAGACTGGCCGTTTATAGTCGATGTGCGCAAGAATGGTGAGAATGGCGAGTTCCATAATGTCCTGATTATCAAGTTTGCGAGCGGCAGCGTTACGGATCGGGTAAAGAGTGTGCCATCGTGGAGCGGAGCAGGAACCTTCAATAAAAAGCCGGAGCTGGTATCCGCATGGATCAGCTCCTATATCGAATCTGCACGACAGGACGTCAACAGCAATAAGCAGCTGCAAAAGTTTCTGGATATTGTGGATAGTCCCACCTGGAACGGCATTCTCGCTTTGCGGGTCGATATCGGAGCGGGAAATTTTCCGGAAGAGCTCAAGGGGTTGCTGGCCGGGATTGACCGGAGCAGTTTTTTCGCTCACCATGTGGGTATCGAGATCAATTACATCGAGCCGGAGAACGGGCAGCTCGCCATGTCAAAGAGCTCCCTGTTTGGTCTTATCCACTATGTGGACCGCAGCTATCGCAGCCGCCAGGCACTGCGAGATCATCTCACTGGAACATCGTTTATTTTTTCAGCGCAGGATGCCGACTCGCCAGTTTCTTCGGAGACCGGGGAACTGTATGATTTCCGGGTGCTGACGATGCAGGTTGTCTTTGAAAATTCAGAGATCAAGGAATATTCCAGCCGTATCCAGCTCACAACCACTCAATGGTTCGATGCCCCGGCACAACTCTCCACCCGCACGCAGGGGGATTCGCTGAAACGACAGACGATCGAATTCAACGGTTGCTATGAGAACCATAACGGTACGGCAATCTACACCTTCGTAACCGATCCTGATGCGGTCTATCAGTTTCGTCTCGAAAGCAAGGTCTTGAATTATGTCGAGATCGTGAAGGCTCAGTTCGATACCCTCAAGGGTAGTGAAAAGAGAACCTCCGTGGCGACTGACGATACCTCTGAGCAGATTGCTGCCCGGTTTACCTTCTGGGGCGTTATGAACTTCAAACAGCTCGAAGCCTTCGATCTGTTTTCGTTTGGCGACGATCCTTCGACGGCCAATCCGGCGGTGCAGGGGCTTTTCTTCTCCAATCTGGAGGTCAGTATGGATTTTTCCATCGATGAGAAGGGTAAGGTGGCCAACCGCCAATTTGGCTTTTCACCAGCTCGCATGTCGTTTGACACCGCTCAGAGCATCCCGCGCAGTAACAGCCTGTCAAGCAATTTTCCGGTACGTTTCAGCGGACTGGTCTGTTCCGGAAAAGAGTCGGCAACGCTTTCCTCGCTCGGATATATACCGGTAGTCCTGCAATCAGACAAGGCGATGGATATTCAGCCATTGAAGTCGGAATCATGGTACGCTCTGCTCTATGATCTGAACCTTGGAAGTATGGGGGCTTTGGCTGCAAAGGCGGGTTTTGTGGCTCAGATGGCTGTTGCCTGGAGTCATGACACCGAGGATTGCCGGGTGCAGGTCGGTATGCATCTGCCCGGAGCCGGGGGCGGGCAAAAGACGCTCAGTCTGCAAAGTGTCCTGAATGTGAATATTCAGAGCATTACGCTTCATGCCGATGTTTCGGGTGGAGCGGGGAGCAATGCGGTGCTGTCCTATCAGCTGCAATTCAACAATATCAAGCTGAATGTGCTTGGGAAAAAATTTCCTGGCGCTGCCGATACCGAATTCGTTCTGTTCGGAGATCCCGAGCAACCAAAGGATACCACGTTGGGCTGGTATGCGGCTTATTACAACAAAAACAATAAACAGGGCTCTTCAGGATTTCTGAGCCCATCTGTCAGGGAGGTGCGCTGATGGCATTTATCACTACCCTTCACTGGAACCTGGAGGATTATGGCCCCACAAAATGGGGTGATGCAAACAATCATCAGTTTGTACAATACATCGCCACAGTGGTTAACCACGTCAATGCCGATATTTTTACGATGGTTGAGGTAAAAAACAGCATAGCCCCTAATCTTATCCATAGTTTGGCAGCTGAGATCAATACTCTACAGGGTATTATTGCACCTAACCCTTGGCGGGGAGTTGCGTTACACAGTGGTAAAAATAACGAGGCATATATCGTAATGTACCGTACCGACCGAAAATTTCTGCCGTACAGCTTAACATATGCCCCCGGGGCTTATGTCATTCCCGAATTTGGACTGTGCGATCGAAGGGTTAATGGCACACAAATCAAATTTCCAAGTCCAGATACACCTGCTGGAGGGCGCAAACCGTTCTATGTAATCTTTCAAACTACCGACACTAATAAAATTTTTTCGGTTTTGTCTTACCATGCCATGTACGGCTCAAAGACACAACTGGGGTTACACTATTTGCCTCATTGCAAGTGTGTAACACAACTTGATGCAGTGACACCGATTGTCGCCAGCCTGCTGGCAGGAGATTTTAATGTTGATTTCAATGATAACCATGCCGACTACACATCCATTATTGCGTTGCCGTCTCATGCGGCCACTAATGAGGATACTTCATTGAAAAACCATCCGATCAGCTCGAACAATCCTCTGACCTTTCGGGCTAATGCCTATGACAACATCTTTCAGAAGGTACCGGCGGCAGGTGGAATTGCTAATCCTGGGCAGGTGATCGACCTGATGGTGGAGTCATCTTTGGTTTTAGTTCCCCAGCCGCCACCCCCGGCTGCTCAGCCTCGCACAGGTTATTTGTCGGCGGTTGCAGGCTCGTTTAATGTGGCGGATATTCCCAATCAAGCTCAACTCGTTAACCCTTTGGTCAATCTCCCGCCTAATGATATGGATACAGCATGGGCTTTTGTACGAAATGCCATAAGCAATCACTATCCTGTTGTTGTAACCACGACGATCTGATCAGTCACTGAAACCCGATATCCTTCATACGCCATGACTCTCCAGCAGATCAAAGATACTCTCGATGCGAACATCGAAACAAACAAAGGAACACTGCGACTGGCTCAAGATACCATTGACTCGAAGGATATCAGCAATCTGTTCAATACATATCTGCTTGGGGATGTTCTGGTGGTGACGGATGCTCAGAGCGGTCTCGTGAATGATTGCGTGACCGTAACCGGCAAGGGCGATTCATTGCTTTTTTTTGGCATGAACATTGCGCTCTCCTTTACGATGGTCAACGATGTGCCATCCTTGAAGGTAGCGGCTGAGGCGGTGATCGCCGAGCAGAATGGGTGGACTTTCGGGGCGAGCTTTCCTGTGCTCAGATATACCAACTGGGGCGGCTTTCCCGATCCTGCCGATCCGAAACAATGGATACAGTACCTTTTTTTCAGCAGCGCCAAACTGACTCTTTCGGAAGAGAGGTTGTCTTTCGATGGAGCGTTCCTGTTTGAAAAAGGGTTGGCGCCGTTGAGCGTGCTGTTCGGCGGAGGTGATCGTGCGGAGGTCACGGGGGAGATCACACTCAACAAGGGGGACAAGGGCTATAAAGTCACGGCGGATACGGTTGTACCTGAAATGGAGTTGACAGCCAACATCGGCATCGTACAGGTACCAGTCGGCAATTTTTCATTCAAACTCTCGTTTGCGTTGAAGGCCTCAGCCTTTCTTCTGCCCGAAGGCGACCAGAAAGGGCGTCCGGTCCCGGTTCTCGAGACGCTGCTGCAATCCACCATTCCCATCAACGGCAAGGATGTTGGTATCGGGGTATCGGTAGGGACGACAATCGGTATTATCACCATGCGCGCGCTGCTGCCGGAAAACACAGAGATCGGCCTCTCCGAGCTTGTCACACTGGCCAACAACGCCAATATTCTGTCGGCGCTTCCGTCCAACTTGCCGATTATCGATAACTTTGCACTCCGTGACTGGTGCGTCAGTTTCGATCCCCGGCAAAAACAACTGCTGTCGGTTTCCATTGTTGTGGCCACACGGACCGGGTTTTCCTGGAACATCATTCCGGACGTGCTTGAATTGCAGAATCTCTGTTTCTGGATCAGCGCAGGTTTTGGCTCGGGTACATTCGATCCTGCGCTTACCCTGGAGGCTACCGTCGGGATTGGAAAGCCACCCAGTCAGGTGCAGATCGAACTTTCGGCCTTTTTTCCTGGCTATGTTTTTTGCGGTTCGCTGGATCCTGAAACCCCTGTCGATCTGCAAGGTATCCTCATCCATTTTTTAGGAGAACCCGTTGGAGCGACTCTTCCAGATACACTGCAGATCGGTGTGCTGAACCTGACGGCCGATCCCAAAAACAGAACTTATTCGGCAGAGATCGTGCTGACGACCGATCTGAAAATCCCGACACTACTGCCAACCTCTCTGGTTGTTCAGAGCGTGCAGGTCAACGTGAACTATGTCGCGGGAGCCGCCACCGGTGCCATTACCGGCAACTTAAGAATTGAAGAGCAGAATGGGGATGCACCTGAACTGTTCGTAACGGCAGCCTACAAGGGTTCCGATGAAGGGTGGGTGTTTTCGGGCGGACTTGCGGATGGAAGCGCTTTACAGCTCAAAACGCTCATCGGCAAGTTCCTGCCTGCTCAATACCATTCCTTTGACGCGTCGGCGATTACCATTAAAACCCTGTTTGTTTCTTTTACACAGGGGAAAGTCAGGAAATATGAGTTCAGAATCGGCGCTGAATGGACGCTGGATGTTGGCCTGCCCGATCCAATCAAGATTACCGCCAAGGCGGAGATCGCCTGCGATGGGTCGAAACCAACGAACAGTGAGCAGTACAGCGGCTTTATAGAAGGTTCCCTGGACCTTGGGAATATTCTGGTTGGTGCACGAGTGGATTTTAAGGATAAGAGCAACGCTTACACCTTTTTCTTCAATGGGTTTTTCGCAACGCTCAACAAGCAGGGCGATGACCAAATCATCTGTTTCTCTGTTACGAATGAGACCTCGCTGGGTGACCTGATCTCCTTGCTGGTCAATGCAGCTATCGGACAGGAGGTGACTTTGCCCTCTCCCTGGAATGTAGTGAACAACATTCGCCTTAAAGATTTCGGGCTTACCTTCAACCTGACCCAAAAGGAAGTTGGTGTTGTATACACGACGAGTATCGATCTCGGGTTTATCAAAATCGAGGAGTTGTCATTGACTTACCGGTTTGCAAATGGACAAACCAACGCTCCGGCTGAAATCAAATTTGGTATTACGAAAGGCTCGTTCCTTGGTGGGGCAAAGAAGTTGCCTGAGCCCTGGGATGTGCTCGATCCTGCGGCTGCACCGGATGTCCCGGGACAGGGAGAGCAGTTGTTCCGGCTCGATTTTCTCGGTCTCGGTCAGCATGTGGCTCTGAAAGATAATCTTACTTCCGACTCCGTTCAGGAAGCCGTCGAAGCGCTTGCCAAGGCGTTCAAGCGGGATAGCGCCCTGCGCGCAGCTCAAGGTTCACCGATCTCTGCGACCGGGTTGAAGTTCAGCAGCTCCGGCAACTGGCTGATTGCCACGAAGTTTGTCGTGGTTGAAACCTTCGGCGTCGGAATCGTTTTCTTCGATCCCGTCATGTATGGTCTCTCTTTTTATGTGGACGGTCCGAAGGCAAAGGTTTTCCAGGGGTTACGTTTCGAGATCATGTACAAAAAAGTAAGTGACACGGTAGGCCTGTACATGATCTATCTCAAGCTGCCCGACACCATCCGGCAGATCGATTTCGGAAGTGTATCGGTGACCCTGCCCAGCATCCGCCTGTATATATATACCAATGGAGATTTCAAGGTCGATCTCGGTTTTCCGCTCAACGATGATTTTTCCGAATCGTTTGGTGTGCAGTGGCTGCCGTTCATCGGTTCAGGCGGCTTTTACATCGGGTTTCTCAGCAACGATTCAGCAGCGACCCTGCCAACAAGCAAAAAAGGCAACTTCAGCCCGGTGGTTGTCTTCGGCATCGGCTTGCAGGTTGGTGTCGGTAAAGAGATCAATAAAGGTATTCTGAAAGCCGGTATCAGCATCACAGTACAGGGAATTTTCGAGGGTATCTTCGCGCAGTTCAATGCGTTTGAGGGAGACGGTCAGGCAGACGAACCCTATTATTATGTCCAGGGAAAAGCATCTCTGGTCGGTCACGTGTTCGGCGCCGTTGAGTTTGTCGTCATCTCGGCTGCGCTGGATCTTCGCGTCTTTGTAAGCGTACGGCTGGTACTCGAAGCACATGAGCCTACAGTGCTGGCGCTCTCGGCAGGTGTCAGCGTGTCCCTGAAGATCGATGTCAATCTGGGACTATTTTCTACAAGTATCAATTGTTCATACGACACGACAATCGAAGAGTCCTTTACGATCGGTCAGCATACGGTTCCTCCGTGGTCATCCCAATCATTGTCGGCTCCTTTCCGGAGGGTGCCCCTCAGAGCGTTGAATGTTGAAAATGCTTGCCCGGAAATTCCTGTGATGAACTGGCAACCAGTGTATCCAGTAACTCGTGTTCCGCTCGAAATATGGTTTATTCCGCAATTCACTGTCGCAACGGAAGATGGAACCGGTCAACAGGCTCGTGTGGTAGCCCAGTTGTATCTCGATAGTTCGATTGACCGCTCAAAGACAAAAAAAAGCGTTTGTCATTCAGACGGGGAGCCTCCGGAAGAAGAGGACTTTCCGTTCACGAAACTTGCCAAAGGTGTTTTTCTGTGGACCCTCGGGGCCTTTATCAATCAGACGCAAAAGCCTGTTCCCGTAGAAGATGTGCTCAAAGCGGAAATCGATAGTGCGGTGTTGAACCGAATTCTCTGTTTCTTTTCCCAGGAACAGCCACTGGAGCCTTTTACCTGGGAGCAGGCAAAAGATTTCCTGAGCATGTATCTGGACATCACAGTAACGATTCCGCCGCGGCAATCGGAAGAGGAGCGTCAGGTGAGCGTATTTCCCGTTTTGCCATTCATGGTTCTCAAAACGCCGACTGGAAATAAAATCTATTTCGATAATGCCCGTGCGCCATACGTTTACGATACCGCTCAACTGAAATTGATTCGAGACTATTTCCGCCAGCTGGCTGTTAGAGACAAAAACAAAAAGAAAGCCTCTCCTGATAGCGTAGATGAACCGGGAAACAAACAGTCCCTGGCGACCTTCATGGTAATCGATTATCTGTCGTTGCTGGCCAGGGAATCTATTCGGCAAGCCATTGACCTGCTCGGTTCGCAGAGCCTGACGGTAGAGGCAGGGCTGAATCTGAACGATTTTGCTACCCAGAATGGTCACTATGGCATCTCCGCCGAAGAGCTTGCATTCTCCAATCGAACCCGGCCGTTACGTTCAGACTTGAGCTTGAAAGTTAGCGGTATGCGCTATACGGTCAGACATGGTGATTCCGTCGAAGGATTGGCACAACGTTTCGGGCTGGCGACGGATGCGCTGTATGCAGCCAATGCATATGCCGTACGGACGAATATCCCGCAGGATAGCCCGGCCGGGAAGTCGAGTGAAACGGTTCGATACAGGGCTTTCGATGAACGAATGCATCCGGTACCGGGTGAGACCCTGCAATTGCCCGATTTCCTTCATAGAACCTCATCGCTGGAGCCTGAAAGTCTCCTCGATGTCGCCAATCATTATGGTGTCCCGGTCAGGCAACTGATTTCCGATAATCTTTCAGTGGATGGGCTGTTTCCGGAGGGCAGCAGGATTCGCATACCGTTTGCTGAAAAGATGACGGTTCAGAAAATGATCGCCACGATGGAAAACCATCATTGTTTTGAGCACTTGTCCGGATTGTCTGCCAATATGATGCTTCAGGGTCTTCGCGTTCCATTGCCAGAAAAAGAGTCGGGTATTGGAAAGCCTGCTGCATTGTACAAGGTTACCGGGCAGGAGATCGACGGCTCTGCTATACAGCCCGGCCAGGAGCTTGACCTGATGGTTGAGAGTGCCCTTGACTGGCTGCATCTGGGGACTACAGGCACAAACCTTGCGTTTACATTTCTGAAGGATGATGTGGATGCCATCCAGAAACTGGAAAAAAGCAAATTGAGTCCATCACTTCTGGAACTCAAACCGCTTGCGCTCTGCGATGTTCAGCATCGGCGTTATCCTCTGCCTGTTCACATTGACTGGCAGCTGCCGGAGAGCGTTTTGCTTTTCAATGGAAACAACCGGCTTGCCGCTACGAATGATCCGGCTATCTGGGATTTTCGGAACAACCTCCAGTCGCTGATTTCAGGCAAGAGCGCAATTGCTCCGAAAGTTCGATTGCTGAAAGAGGTACAGGAAACGTTGAGCCGGGCCGGTAATCCGGCGCCGGTGACGGAGTACAGTTGGTCAACCCGGCTGACTGTACAGTTGCGGCAGATTAAGTCAGCGAAAAATCCGGCTATGTTGATGCCCAACGTGTATGAAGTTCAAGGCATCAATCAGGATGCAATGCCTTTGTTGCAGGCTTTTCTTGAATATGTGGCAGAACATCCAGATCAGACTCTTGTCGACCGTATTGATATCCTCTACACCAAAGAACCTGCAAAGGCAGGTCAGGAAGCACCACCCAACGGTTTATGTTCAGATGCCATTGCCAATAGCATCGTTTTCCTGTTACAGAATAACCTGTCGTTTCTATCTGATCCACCGAAATCCAGAAAAGATGTTCTTGCCCGGGCGGCTGATTCCCAGGAGAATCTGGCGGGCATGGCGTCTGAGGATTTCCTGAAACGGCTGTGGGAAGCATCGGTAACCGGTTCCGGCGGCTATCTGCTGTATTATCAGGTCAAGGACAGTAAAGCTGGTCTTCCGGATTACCTGTTCAACAGTGAAAAGGTTGGAGAAATTACACTGGTAATTACATACAATATAACTGACGATATACTTCATGGGTTCATCAACAGTGTCGTTATCCGTGAGCAGGTTGATGTCAGCAGCGAACTGCTCTACGTGGAGACGATGGAGCAAACCGTTAACGCTGTCGCCTTGAGTGATACCTATACCCTGCACTCTCTGGCGCACCAATGGAGAAGTACGCCATCTCGCATTGCTGCCCGGCATGCAGAACACTTACTGAAACCGGGCATTCAATTACGTATCCCGAAACGGCGAGTGATTGCCAGACCCGATTGGGATATGATCGATCTCTTGAATATGACGGGCGTGACAGAGACGCAATGGAAGGCAGTGAATTCCGGGGTGAGTATGGGTGCCGAGCACCCAGGCGAACTGATCACGCTTCCGGTTGGAACCTATGTCACTCAACCAGGTGACCGACTCGCAGACCTGGCATCCCGCTTCCACACAAGCGTGATCTCACTGGCTTCCGCCAATATGCATGTCGCCAATCTGTTCACCGGTTTACTCCCGTTCGACAGCAGGATAGAGGTGAAAGTGGCCACGGTACCGCCTGGCAGCATCGGGTTCACTATGACCCGGGAGGCGACAGCAAAACGATGCGAGTTGAGTCAGGAAGAGAATGCGCTGGAGCATTTGTATAATCTTCTGGAATATAACATTGCCGAAAATGCCGATTTTAAGCACTCTGATCCCGGTTTGCCGGTGGCGCCGTTCAACACTGAGACGACAGGTGCCAGGGATACTGATCTTGTCAAGCGTCCTACAGCAGAGACAAACGGCAATTGGAACTACAAACGTATTGTTCCGGTCAGTTCGTTTGTGAAAACCATATCCGATACCTCTTTATTTGAAAGCCGATTGCCAGCGCTGATCGGACAGCTTTCCGGATGTGATCATCCTTTACGGCATTTCCGGAAGTTGAATGATGATATACCGCCTGATGACGAAAATCCCTACCGGGCTGTTGGCAGGACGGCGCAGATCGATCTGCGATGGAATGATATTTTCGGTAACCAGACATTGTTCGACAATTCGGCAAGCGGCGAGGCAGTATCGACTCTTCCACCGATACCGGTAGGTTATATCGATCCGGTAATCGGTTTAGACCGCTTTCCGAGTGTGTCAGTAGCCTACATTGTTGATCGTAATGGGAGCAATGATTCTCCAGTGATGGATATCACCCTTGCATTCAATCCGGTTAAATACCAGTCATCGGGTGATGAAAACGATAGCTGGAAAGAACGGGCGCGTGCTGACCGGGATACGTACCAGAGAATCTATTATCAGCTTCTGCAGAATGATGTTTCGGTGACTCTTTACAACAGTTTGCAGAATGGTTCGCTTTTCGTCAAAGCCGATGATCCTGAGCCGAAAGCGGTTCTGGTGGCTTTTGTGCTCGAGATTTACCAGTACCTGGGCGAACTGCTTGGCGGCCGTCATGATACTCGCAGGAGTCATGAGGTTCAGCAAGGAGAATGCCTGACGAATATTGCAAAAAATTATCGTGTTCCGGTCGAGCGGATTGTCGGCGTGAATCCGGGCGTTCCGCTTGATCATCGGGTAGAAGCTGGGCAGGTTCTCCGGATACCCGAAGCATCCATTCCTGCTGACAAACACCTGATTCTGCCTCTGAGCGATACAAATGTGACGCCGCTCTTTGCTTTGTCAGCGCGTATTCGTATTGCCCGCGATTCCGATCTGGTGGATGAGGGTTTCAAGGATGAAGCATCAGTATGCTTCGCTGAAACAAAGATAGCGCCCAACCTGAAAAAACCTGAAGCTGAGCAGAATGGCCAGGGAGATACTACGATCACTCTGGCGGATTTTACTAAAAAGCTGGAATCTGCATTTCCCGAACTGAAGGTTGCGGCAGGTATACCCAAAGTTGATATTGAACATGAACCCCAAGCCGATCTTTGGGTAGTTCGTTTCCAGAAGTCGCCAAATGGTATCTGCTTCAGTAAAACAGGCAACCCGTTCTTTTTTGCCTTACCGCCACTTTCCACGCACTTGCTTTCAGAGAAAGGGGTGCCGATTTATGATTATGTAAGCGGAGAGCTGATTGATGCTAATCTGCCAACATCTACGGATTTCAGTGATATCGATCTGGACAGACTGGCAAAGGATTTTCTGAGTGCGGTGGATCTTTTTCTTCAGGCTGATTTTTCCATTCCTGCCTGGCTGGTCGAGTATCCGGCAACAGGCGCGGAGCAGCCGTACGAGGATATCATCGAGGCAAAGAGAACGTTGGCGAAGAACATCTCTGCTTATCTGGATTCTGTTCTGGATATTACAATCCCTTCCGGGAATCGGGAGGATGCCCGGCAACGTCTGATGCAGCAGCTGTTGATCAACCTTTCAGATGCCTACAGCATCGATACCGTAGTGCAGCTCGATGTCGATGTTCAGTCGCCCTACAATGATCCTGCGGTTATCGCACCCAATTTGTTCGGAAAAGTGGTCGCATCAGATGATTCTAATGGTGATGAAAAAGCTTATGCTTTTTCCACGGCACGTTTTTCGCTCAAGCAATCCAGCACAGATCACTCATTCCTTACGCTACTGTTCAATACCAGAAAAGAGGGGGTTGCCAACCAAAGCTATTTTCCGGTTTCTCTGTGTTTCAAGATCAATTCGCTGGAACATGACATTGTTTCCGTGAAAGGTATAGATGGCTATAAAGCATCATCATGGCTTACATTTGTTCGTCCAGACGAAAGTACAAACATAGATCTCGGTGATCTGAATATTCCCGTTCCCCTTCGGTCCTATCCCACAGCTCCGTCGTTAACAGGGCAGAGTTTCTTTCTTCCGTCCACTTCAGAAAGCGATGAACTGACCCAGGCCAAGAAATGGGGCTACCGGTATACCTATGAATATGCACTGGCGTCGCAGGACCAGATAGATACAGAGATATCGCTTAACGTAGCACAGGCAAAAAATGTGGATACACAGAGTCGCCAAGATGAGCCAGACCTGTACGAGGCCCTGTTGCAATTCACGAGTGCCTATCCGGCAATTCAGCAGGATTTTGTCAAGTATCTTATTCCCTTGTCTGATCTGCAAAAAGCTTTAACCGCGTTGCAGTCATTTGCCTGGTTGGTCGTCAGGGTGGCCAAAGCATGGGGACGCTGGCATGAGGATAAAGCGAGGTACTCGAAGCGTGAGAATGGTGAGTTGCAGTATTGCTATAAGATCAAAGAAGACAGTTACGACCAGCATCTTCGGGTAACGGTCACCTCATTGGCTGATGTTTCAGTACCGTTGCCATCAGTGCTCATCGATGGATACGAAAAGGAAACTCTTCCGTCTGATTCAAATGCTATGAGTTTTGTTTATTGCAAGACAGATAAGTATGGAAAAAAGAGTTATCTGTCGATGGAAGAAGGGCGGCGGAATCTTCGCCGGAATGTGGAGCTGGACGGGCTCAATATCATTCTTCAAGAAAATGCCTGGGCTGGTCTGGCTGTATCAAGAAACGAAATGCTGGTGCCGTATATTCAAACAAACAACAAGTTTATTTATCGAACGCCTTCAATACGTTTTGCCAATATGTTGACGCCCTTGCTCGAGCCGGACATCAACATTGATATCGCAAGCTTTACGAAGACAGCGCAAGAAAAAAAGTATCCGTTATCCTTATTGTTGAGCAATTTCCTCCGTGAATTGTTTAAAGAACTACCGAGTGAGCCGAAAACGGACCGTCAGATAAAAATCAGTTCATCCTACTCGTATATGATGGCAACAGGTATTTCTGTGTTGCTGCCGATTGGTTTGATAATTCCTTGTACGTTCAATATTCCTGATGATTTCAAGGTATCAGCTTGCCTGGAACAGACGGGTTCCATAACCCAGGACAGTTTTTTTGTCTGTCAATTTTCAGCAATGCTCAAGCAGTGGTTTACTGATAACAAACCTGCCGACTCGGGGGGACGTTTCATTTTTGATCTCTCTCTCTTCTCCGGTATTACAAAGTCACAATTACCGGTTCTCCATATTCGGAGATTGTTTCTTTCTGTCAATATCATCGATTTTATCAGTGACTATCATTAATAAGAATACGCAAAGTCATTATGAAAAATATACTTAGTAATGGAGAGCAGGGGCCCCAGGGCCCACAGGGTTTCCAGGGCCCACATGGTTTCCAAGGTGATCAGGGCTTTCAGGGTAATCAGGGTAAAGACGGAGTGCCTGGGGGTAATTGGAGCTATCTTATTTTAAATGGAATTCAGGGGCCGCAGGGAAACAAAGGGGAAACGGGAGCCGCTGGGCCGCAGGGTGCAAAAGGCGAAACGGGAGCTATCGGGCCGCAGGGAAACAAAGGGGAAACGGGAGCCGCTGGGCCGCAGGGCGCAAAAGGCGAAACGGGAGCTATCGGGCCGCAGGGCGCAAAAGGCGAAACGGGAGCTATCGGGCCGCAGGGAAACAAAGGGGAAACGGGAGCCGCCGGGCCGCAGGGCGCAAAAGGCGAAACGGGAGCTATCGGGCCGCAGGGAAACAAAGGGGAAACGGGAGCCGCCGGGCCGCAGGGCGCAAAAGGCGAAACGGGAGCCGCCGGGCCACAGGGAGCTAAAGGCGAAACGGGAGCCACTGGGCCGCAGGGAGCTAAAGGCGATCAGGGAATTCAGGGGCCGCAAGGTAATCCCGGTAGCAGTGCGGTTGTCCCTTCAGGACTTATGGTATTGTCAGATTGTGTTCAACCGCCACAGGGTTTTACCGATAGTGGTTTGAAAGTGCTTGTCAATACGGCAAGCGGATTTTTCGATCCAGCACCTGATATGCCGGTTGCAAGGCATAGCATGGGCGTTGCCAGTGATGGTACTCGTATTTATGTGCTTGGGGGAACCAATAATTTTACGAAGACTGACAATAGCTCAAATGTTATGCAAATTTTTGACGGAGTCTCCTGGACGCAGGGGCCGCCAATGCCGGTTCCTGTATATGGGTCCACAGCGGTGTGCTGTCAGGGGCGAGTGTATGTCTTTGGTGGTTATCAAGCGGCTTATACTAATACAGTCCAGGTATATGATATACATTCAAATACATGGTTGAATAATGCATGTGATATGCCCTTTGCCGCAGCTCTTGTGGCTGTCGGTGTCATTGATGGAACGATTTATGTTTCTAACTTAAATGATCCAAATAGTTCAAATGATCAGACAAAGAATACATACTCGTTCACTCCGGCCACAAACAGTTGGAAAATGCTCGATATACTATCACCCAATGTATCAGCAGCCGGATTCGCTATATATAATAATAAGCTGTTAAGCTTCGGTGGTTGGAATAGTGCGTCACCATCTCTTTGCAATGTCCAGATAGATCCGATTGGCTTTAAATATCGGTATCTGCCAAATTTTAACAATAGATTGAACTCACCCGGTGTGGCCTGTATTGGCAACAAGATATATATAGCAGGCGGCTATTCCGAAGATGGCTGCCCGACAGGTGTGCTCTATGAATATTCACCAGACACCAATGTAATGACCAGGCTTCCACAGCAGCTTGGAAAGCCTCGAGCCTGGGTGGCAGCGGCTGCATTGGGAACCCGTTTCTATGTCATAGGTGGTGCCAGTACTGCTGATGGTAACGATACTGCTACAAAAACAGTTGAGGTGCTGGATATGGCAAAACTTTACCACACTCTTTTCCGTAAAGATTAAATTACGGCAACGGCCAAAATGAAATTATCGGTTTTTACACCTGCCCATCAAACCAGATATCTTGACGATGCCTACGCTTCGTTGCGACAGCAGACCTGTCCCGATTGGGAGTGGGTGCTGCTGCTCAACGGCGTAGCACGGAATAACTTATTGTCAGCTGATCTCCGGGCAGATGAGCGGGTCAGGATTTTTGAAATCGATTCCGTAAAAGGGGTTGGTGATGCCAAGGCACTCTGTCTGGAATATGCAACTGGAGATGTCTTTTTGGAACTCGATCACGACGACCTTCTTCATCCTGAAGCGTGTGCCGAGGTCCAACGGGTAATGCAAACAGGCGTTTCATTTGTCTACTCAAATACCTGTCGTATGTCCGAATCAGGGGATTCGGAAAACACAGAATATAATTGTATGCACGGTTGGTCTTACAGGTCTTTTTACTGGAAAGAAAAATCCTACAAGGAGTGCGTGTCGTTTCCTCCTTCACCACAGGCGATGTCATATATATGGTATATGCCCAACCATCTGCGGGCTTTTAATAGAGCACTGTATGACAAATCAGGAGGTTATAACCGTTCACGGTTTATATGCGATGATCAGGAGCTTATGCAGCGCATGTACATTCTTGATTCGCGCTTTCATCATATTGATTTGCCGTTGTACTTTCAACGGATTCACCAGGAGCAGACACAGGTGGTGCATAATGCGGCAATTCAAAGTTGTACGGTAGAACTTTATCATAAATATATTGCTGACGTAGCGCTGAGCTGGGCCAGGCAGTATGACCTGTTGGCGTTGGATATGGGTGGAGCGCATCGCAAGCCTAAAGGGTTTCTGGGCGTGGATAAGGGGGCCGGAGAAGGCGTGGACATCATAGCTGATGCCAACGAACGGTTGCCATTTCCTGATAATTCTGTCGGTGTGATTCGTGCTGTGGATTTCCTTGAGCACATTCGAAATCCTGTACATATCATGAATGAGTTTCACCGGGTGCTGGTTCATGGAGGAATGCTGTTGTCAAGCACGCCATCGACCGATGGTCGCGGAGCGTTCCAGGACCCGACTCATGTAAGCTTCTGGAACGAGAATTCATTCTGGTACTACACCCGTAAGCACATGCGTGACTTTGTTCCGGAGATTACCGCCCGGTTTCAGGCGTCTTATGTCGGAACAGGTTTTCCGGATGAATTCTGTCTTCAGCATAATATCGCCTATGTTACGGCCAACCTGTCAGCTGTCAAAGATGGTGGTGATCGTTTGCCGGGAGTGTTGGAAATATAAAATAAAAAAGGTAAATTATTATATTAGTAAACTGATAAGAATATGTTGGCTATCTTGTTCAGGACATTGAATGAGGGGTTGATGATGTTATCTGTTCATGATCTGGCTTGTTGATATTCAGGCAAAAAACTGCCGATAGTTTTGCTGGAAAAAGAAGCTTGCATTGGGTGATATCAGTGCATACAGGTAAGATGTGAATTTATAATAATGATAAGAAAGTGCAAAAAAGGTTTGAGTGAAACAATCATGTGGATTTTGTCGCTTAAGGCTATAATTAATAAAAATAAATATTACTTTTATGTCAAACTGGCCAGCATGCGATGCGTCACTCGCCGCAGCTCAAAAGGCAGGTGACCCTTGGGGTTATTGCACTCAGAGCCATTGTGATGAATCTGTGAATTATGCGCATCAATTATGTTATTGTACAGGGATGTTTCACAAGCCGCCATTTATTCAGATCGTTGGTGGCAAGGAAGTGTGTATTAATGACGCAAGTACATTGATTCCTATGGCCGATAAAGGATGTTATTGTTGTTGTTCGTGTTTGGCATACGACACCCCCATTGCAGTTACAAAGGATACAGAAAAAATGGTGCAGGAATTTTCTGTAAATGATCCGGTTCTGGTTGCCGAGAATGCTGATTTGAAATCATGGGTACAAAAGCCTGTTTTGTTTAGTTCTGGCACTGGAGCCAATGGTCAGAATAAAATGATAAAAATCTCTTTTGGAGAACGGAAATTTGGCATTAATGTAAGCCCGGCATCATTTGTTTCGCAATTTGTAAACAAAAAAAGTGCCGAGAAAATATATGACATTCTTTCGGATGCACAAAACAACTATATAGGCAGTGATGGTGTAGTGAACCTTCAGGTAGTTATGAAATCTGATCGAGATGTTTTAGCCGATCTTTTAAGTGTGCCTGTGGTAGTTGCGCAAAGAATATACGAAACATTAAGAATCGACTCAAATTACCTGTTGGTAAACGGAACTCAACCGTTCTTGATGAAAGATAAGACTCTCAAACAAGCGCAAAAGCTTGTACCTGGTATAGATGAACTGGTTAGAGCTGACGGCAGTACGACTCCGATTATATCCATAGAATTAGGGCTTTTCAACAAAGGGGTACATCACATTGCAACATCAAAAACTCCTGCCGATTCGTTAGATGGACATTTAATTATTGCCAATGGTATTGTAGTGGGAGACTATGCAACACAAATAAGTTTAAATAGCAAGAGTGGTGCTATAAATGATGTGCATGAAAACGCTCTTGTATTTGGCACAAATAAATACAATGCGCTTCATAGTCATTTAAAGACTACTCCTTTTAGTGCCCATGTTGAGTCTTGTGGAGTACATGAAACAGCCTCTTTCGATGTTCATCGGGCTGAAAAATCGGCGATAATACCAAAAGACGCTCATTCGTTTATTACAAACGCACAAGCAGATATACTTTTACATGATGCGCCAATATATCCGGCAAGTCATAATGTCGCGGAGCCTGCCGTACGCTATCTGTTTCGATTGTTTGGGGCATATTATCCCGATATAGTATTTTACTACGATAGACATAATATGGTTCCAAATGTATATTCATTTAAGCAATATGGGAATAAATATGTTGTCGTAACTTTTGGGTGGACATTACTGAAAGGAATTTATTTTCAAGGGATAGCGATGGCCATTGCTCAGTTGATTAATGCATTAAATCAGGATACTGAGCCGCAGTCAGATATCGATCTGGTCGCCAATGCAGACTATAATGTTTATCCAGTCATACTGGGACTTTATTTTCTTCCTTCAGATGCGGTTAAGAATTATAATCTTGGGCTTGAACAGATAAAAACAGTATTTGGTTACATCGATGCAAAAAATGAAAACAGGAGAAGAATAAGCCTTGATTGCAGAATCAAAGTCTTTGAAGCATCAATTAAAGGATTGCCACTACCACATTGCGCAGGTGGACCTCCTGACCCCGCATTAGAGTTAGTCAGTGTATCTGCGAGTCATCAGCAGCAATCTGAAATGCCGGTTATTAATGTCACATTTAATATGCCAGTCGATCCGGAAACATCTACATGTCTCGGCTATTACATGCTTGAGCCATCAACCAGTGTGTGTTCTGCAAAGATAGATAACAATGACCATAAAACAGTTTGTCTTATTGCAGATATCAAACCTTCAATACAGTATAATATGGTTATTATAGGCGTATTGTCCAAAAATATGCAGCCATTGATTTGCGATAAAAATGAAGGAAAATTTGTTATGGATAAGCAGCACTAAAATAATTGAATAAATATTGATAACTATGAATAAAGAATTATCAGAAGTACGGCTTTCCGATTCTTTTATAGGAATGTGCGCCCGCATGGGCGCCTTCCTCGGGTTGAGTCGAGAAATTCCGAAAAATGCAATGTTGCGAGCAATTGAAGACGCTGATTTTGCTAATGATTTGATAATTTCACGTAATTCGCCAGGTTTTCTGGACGTGTTGATAAATGATCCAAAAAACACAGAATATGCAACAAGAGATGATAGTAATAAGGAGGTCGATAAGGCAGTACTTCTTAAGAATGCAACTAACGCGATAACACGCTGGGCAAAAGCGGGATTTTCAGTTGTTGATGAACAAACATTATTGAGAAGAGAGGATGCATGTCTTGCTTGCAAATATTTGATTAAGCCTGTAGATGTATTACAAAAAATAGTTACCTCAAAACCACAAGAAATTGATGGAAAAAGAGCGGCTGATTGTGTTTGTAGAATATGTGGATGCAGTATAAGTAAAAAAATCCGAATACCAACGGAGTCATGTCCTGATAAACATTCTGAAATTTCAGGAATAAACAGGTGGGGTGAACAAATGAAAGAATAAAAAAATCTGGCTCCTCGCTGTTTCAAGTGGGTAAGCTGA
>CAIUQW010000131.1 GCA_903901395.1 uncultured Chlorobiales bacterium
AGGTGTAGTTGGGATAGGGCGGCTCGCTCGCCGAGAGGAACCACTCGGGACGCTGGCGCACCAGCTCCGAGTCGATGCCGGTGTGGTTCGGCACCATGTCGCTGGCGAGGCGGATGCCGCGCTCCATCGCGCGGTTGCGCAGATCGACGTAGCCCGCGTAGCCGCCCAGCTCGTGGGCGATGTCGTAGCTTTCCAGCGCGTAAGCCGACGCCTTGGCTTCCGGGTTGCCCTGTAACTGCTTGATTTTGCGCGATGCGTGGCTCCGCTCCCAGAGGCCGATGAGCCACAGTGCGGTGAAGCCGCGTCCGGCGAGCTGGTCGAGCTCCTCGTCGGGAATATCCTGAAGCCGCGCGATATGTCGTCCATACTGGCGCGAGAGCTGATCGAGCCAGACGTAGGTGCTCTTGGCGATCATTACCACTTCGGGCATCCACGACGAATCGTGCGAGTAGCGTGCCGGAGCGTTGGCCAAGTCGGCATACGAGGGCACATGCGCCTCCTTGTCGCCCATGCCGTGCGATTGGCCTCCTCCTTGCTGGGCCATGTTTTCAAAGAAGAGGTAGCGATCCTCGTCCTGTATCAGCACGATCGCCTCGTCGAGCTGCTGCCACCACGGCGAGCCGGCGAGCAGCTCCTCCCAGTTCAGCCTGATGAAGCGGAGCTGGTCGAGCAGCGAGCCGGGGGCGCGCCTCATCGGCTGCAAGAGCAGCTCCTCCAGATCGTCCTCCATGTTTCCGACCGGCCCTGCCTCCTGAATGGCGAGCTTCATGCTTCTGACGAGATGCGGGTAGGCCGGACTTTTCTGTAACTCGTGGTCGGAGAGCAGCGTTGAAAACTGTTCGAGCGCCGGATTCTGGTTATTGATCCAGACGAGGAACGCCTCTTCAAGAGCGTCAGGAAGATTACCCGCCTCTTGCAGATACTCCCCGGCGGTCGTTCCTGAACGGTACACTTCGATTGGCGGAAAGCGTTCGACGAAGTCGCCGAGATACTCCAAAGAGTGCCAGCGTGAAGTCTCCCGGTCGAGATGGGCGAAAGCCATTTTCGGCAGACCGGAAACCTTGCTGATGAGCTGGTGAAACAGTTCGTGGAGCAGCTTCATGCCGTGGAACTGCGCGGGCAGAATTTTTTTCGCCTCTTCGCCCTCGACCAGAGCGAGCCGCCGGTTGATCGCTTCGGTCTGCCGCTCGGCAAGCTCCATCGCCTCCCGCCGGTGAACCGGAAGCCGCAGCAGATCGGGATCGTCGAGGCGGTAACGATCTCTTGCCGTCCGGTTGATGTAGAAGTGTTCTTTTGGGGAATGACGGTTCTCGGTACTCATAAGGCTTGCCTGCGATCTCGGATTATTCAAATTTCAGAAATAAGTTACACAATAATTGTTTCCGGCTGAAACGCGGGTTTCATGAGCGAGAACGGCAATGGCGCAGTCATCATCGATTATGGCCCGGATGACCCTTTGCGCGCAGTGATGACGAAGTTCAGGTTTTGGCGGTTGTTCCTCAGCGTGCGCTAATATCAAGATGTTATTTTATATATATTGCGGTAGTGTCCAACCTGGTGCGCGGCGTATCGCGGGCAGGACAATTGCTGACTGAATATCACCAACCATCATGAAAGGCATTATACTTGCCGGAGGATCAGGCACCCGGCTCTACCCGGTCACCAAGGGAGTATCGAAGCAACTGCTTCCGGTATACGACAAGCCGATGATCTACTATCCGCTGACAACGCTGATGCTTGCCGGTATCCGTGAGGTGCTCGTCATCACCACTCCCGAGGATCAGGCGTCATTCGTCAAGCTTCTTGGTGATGGACGCGATTGGGGTCTTTCGATTTCCTACACGGTTCAGCCAAGCCCGGACGGTCTGGCGCAGGCGTTCATACTTGGCCGGGATTTTATCGGCAGCGACGATGTATGCCTTGTGCTTGGGGACAACATTTTTTTTGGATACAGTTTCAGCAATATGCTCGAAGAGGCGGTTCGCACCGTGGAAAACCGGAGAAAGGCGGTTGTCTTCGGATACTACGTCAGAGATCCCGAGCGTTACGGTGTGGTCGAGTTCGATCTCGAAGGGAAGGTGCTCTCCATCGTCGAGAAGCCCGACACCCCGAAATCGAACCATGCGGTCGTGGGGCTCTATTTCTATCCGAACGATGTGGTTGACATCGCCTCTGAAGTGAAACCGTCAGCACGAGGAGAACTTGAAATCACCTCGGTGAATCAGGCATACCTCGAACGGGGTGATCTGGTCTGTTCCGTTCTGGGGCGCGGATTTGCCTGGCTCGATACCGGCACGCACGAGTCTTTCCAGGAGGCGGGAAACTTTATCGAGACCGTCGAGAAACGGCAGGGTCTCAAGATTGCCTGTCCTGAAGAGATCGCCTGGCGAAATGGCTGGATCGGCGACGCCGAGCTCGAACGCCTGGCCACGCCGTTACTCAAGAACCAGTACGGGCAGTATCTTCTGAAGCTGCTCGAACGGAGAGGCTGAGCAGGTCAATCGCATGTTCATCCATCAGTAATTTTTGATTTATGCAGCTCATACAAACCTCGCTTCCTGACGTTCTGCTGTTCGAGCCAAAAGTGTTTGGTGACGAGCGCGGCTGGTTTTTCGAGTCTTTCCGTCAGGATGTGTTCGAGCAACACGCCGGATGCCACCGTTTTGTGCAGGATAACGAGTCCTTTTCCCGCTATGGCGTGGTTCGGGGGCTGCACTACCAGAAGCCGCCTCATGTTCAGGGGAAGCTCGTGCGGGTGATCCGGGGAGAGGTGCTCGATGTGGCGGTTGATATTCGCAAAGGATCGCCAACCTTCGGTCAGCACACGGCGCAACTGCTCAGCGAGAGCAATCACCGGATGATGTGGGTACCTCCCGGTTTCGCGCACGGTTTTGCAGTTCTGAGCGAGACGGCGATTTTCAGTTACAAGTGCACGGACTATTACGCACCGTCGCATGACGCTGGTGTGCGATGGAACGATCCCGACATCGGCATCGACTGGCGCTTGCCTGAAAGCGAGGCCAGCCTTTCGGACAAGGATCTCCGTCAGCCGATGCTGCATGAAATCGAAGGCATTGTGCTGGAATCGTAACCTGTTTTTCGAATCGCATTTAACGACCAGAGAGGAATGAACATTCTCGTTACCGGCAGCCGTGGGCAACTTGGTTCCGAACTTCAAAAAATCCGCGAATTGCAGCATCGGGATGGATGGTTTTTCATGGATCTGCCCGAACTCGACATTACCGATGTGTCCGCTGTGGAGCTTTTTTGCCGTGAGCGGCAGATCGGCGCGATTGTCAATTGCGCGGCGTACACGGCGGTGGACAAGGCCGAGAGCGACGCCGATGCGGCCTTCAGGGTGAACCGTGACGGCGCGGCGGCACTCGCTTCGCTCGCAAAAGCGACAGGCGCGCTCTTGCTGCATGTTTCGACCGACTATGTTTTCGACGGATCGAGCAACCGACCCTATCGCGAGGATGATCCGGCCACACCTTGCGGTGTTTACGGGCAATCCAAGTGGGAAGGCGAGGAGGCGATCCGTTCAATCGGCTGTTCGCATATTATCATCCGAACCTCCTGGCTCTATTCGGCTCACGGGCAGAATTTCGTGAAAACAATGCTGCGTCTCGGCGGCGAGCGGGAGCGGATTGGCGTGGTGTTCGATCAGGCGGGAACCCCGACCTGGGCCGCCGATCTGGCTTGGGCCATTGTGTCGATTCTCGAAAAATGCGATCTGGCGCGGAGTTACGCGGAGACATTCCACTACTCCAACGAAGGGGTCTGCTCGTGGTACGATTTCGCCAGGGAGATCATGGATGCCGCTGGTCTGCCGTGCCGTGTTTCGCCAATCGAAAGCCACGAGTACCCGACTCCGGTGACGCGCCCGCCCTACAGCGTGCTGAACAAGCGCAAGATCAAGGAGGCCTGGGAACTTGAAATTCCCCATTGGCGCGAAAGCCTGCTGAAGATGCTGCGGGAGGTTGGTGCGCAGGGTGGCGGTAAATCGTAGTGGATCGGTCGGATCAGACTGATCGGACTGATCTGTTGGGAAAACAAAAGGCGATGTTTGTGAATTATTATCAATCAGAGCAATGCATATTCTCATAACCGGTGGCGCGGGGTTTATTGGCTCGCATGTTGTTCGGCATTTTCTGGGGCGTTACCCCGAGTATGTTGTCACCAATCTCGACAAACTTACCTATGCGGGCAATCTGGCAAATTTGCGCGATGTCGAGTCGAATCCGAACTACCGGTTCGTGAAGGGCGATATTGCCGATGGCAAGTTTATTCTGGAGCTGTTCGCGGAGCATCGCTTCGACGCGGTGATTCATCTCGCCGCCGAGTCGCATGTGGATCGTTCCATCGAGAGTCCTGTGGAGTTCGTGGTCTCGAACGTGCTCGGCACGGTCAACCTGCTCAACGCGGCCAGAGCCACGTGGAACGGCGCGTTCGAGGGAAAGCTTTTCTACCATGTTTCGACTGACGAGGTGTACGGCTCGCTCGGCAGCGAGGGGATGTTCACCGAGTCCACGCCCTACGATCCGCACAGCCCCTATTCGGCCTCGAAGGCTTCGTCGGATCACTTCGTCCGGGCGTTTCACGATACCTACGGCTTGCCGGTGGTGATCAGCAACTGCTCGAACAATTATGGCTCGCACCAGTTTCCCGAAAAGCTGATTCCGCTTTTTATAAACAACATCCGCCTGAAAAAGCCGCTGCCGGTTTACGGCGCGGGGCTGAACGTTCGGGACTGGCTCTGGGTGGTCGATCACGCGCGGGCCATCGACGAGATTTTCCATCGCGGCACGTCGGGCGAGACCTACAACATCGGTGGCCACAATGAGTGGACGAACATCGATCTCATCCGCCTGCTTTGCCGTATCATGGACCGGAAGCTCGGCCGGGAAGCGGGGGCGTCGGAGAAGCTCATCACTTATGTGACTGATCGCGCGGGTCACGACCTTCGCTATGCCATTGACGCCTCGAAGCTTCAACGCGAGCTTGACTGGGTTCCATCCGTGACCTTCGAGGAGGGGCTGGCACAGACTGTCGATTGGTTTCTTGCCAATCAGGCGTGGCTCGACGAAGTCACCTCGGGTGCCTATCAGCACTATTATGAAAAGATGTATGCAGGGCGCTGAGCGTCCGTTGTAATTACCCTGAAATCAGTACCGACAATATGAGCGAGATTATTCCTGTCATACTCAGCGGAGGCTCCGGAACACGTCTTTGGCCATTGTCGAGGGCGATGTATCCCAAGCAGCTTCTGCCGCTTTTTGGTGAAAATACGATGTTGCAGGATACGGTGCTGCGTATTTCCCCGGTTTCCGAGACGGGACCGGTGATCTGCGTCTGCAACGACGATCACCGCTTTCTCGTGGCCGAGCAGCTTCGGCATATCGACGCCGGGGGAACCATCATTCTCGAACCGTTCGGGCGCAATACCGCCCCCGCCGCCGCGGTCGCCGCGCTGATGCTGGTCGAAAAGCATCCCGATTCGCTGATGCTCGTCATGCCCGCCGATCACGTCATTCTCGATCAGGACGCCTTTACGAGAGTGATCGAGTCAGCCCGGAGCGCGGCTGAAGAAGGTAAACTCGCGACCTTCGGCATCGTGCCGTCCGCTCCCGAAACGGGATACGGCTACATTCGCGCGGTTGCCGGTTCGGCGGGAGCTGTTCGTCCGGTTGCCGAGTTTGTCGAGAAGCCTTCGATCGAACGGGCGCAAAGCTACGTGGCGTCGGGCGACTATTTCTGGAACAGCGGGATGTTCCTGTTCCGGCCCGAGGTTTATCTCGCCGAACTCGAAGCGAATTCGCCCGTAATCGTTGCGGCGTGTCGTAAAGCTTTCGAAAATGCAAAGCGAGATCTCGATTTTCTTCGTCTCGACTCCGAAGCCTTTGCCGCCTGTCCCGCCAACTCGATTGACTACGCCGTGATGGAAAAAACCGCCAACGCGGTGGTCGCGCCCATGCAGGCAGGGTGGAGCGATGTCGGCGCATGGTCGGCGCTCTGGGATGTGCATGATCGCGACGCCGACGGCAACGTCAAGCGGGGCGATGTGCTGACACATGAGGTCAGGAACAGCTATATCCACGCCACCAGCCGTCTGGTCGCGGCCGTTGGACTGGACGATCACGTGATTGTCGAAACCGCCGATGCGGTGCTTGTTGCCTCCAAAGACCGGGTGCAGGATGTGAAGGCGATTGTCGATCAGCTCCGGATGCAGGAGCGCGAGGAGCCGCTTTTTCATCGCCGGGTGTACAGGCCCTGGGGTTCATACGAAACCGTCGATGAGGGCGAACGCTTCAAGGTCAAGCGCATTACGGTCAAGCCTGGCGCGGCGCTCTCATTGCAGATGCACCATCACCGCGCGGAGCACTGGATCGTCGTGACGGGCAAGGCGCTGGTGACCGTTGGCGAAAAGCAGGTTCCGCTCGAAGCGAACGAGTCGATCTACATTCCGCTCGAAGCGAAGCACCGCCTCGAAAATCCCGGCGACACACCCCTCGAACTGATCGAGGTGCAATCCGGCGACTACCTCGGCGAGGATGACATCGTGCGCTTCGAGGATCATTACGGGCGACTCTGAGTGGCATGAAAAGTTCAGTGTTCCAGCTCTTATTAGTCCTGTAAGTCGTATAAGACCTTTATCGCGCCAACCCACGCAAACACAACGCTTCACGTTTTGAGAGCACCGATTATTGTGATACATTCATACGTTACGATATTGCGGTAGTACAGACGATTCTCAATCAAAATCCCGGTAGCATATGTCTGAAGAAATGAGAACTCCCAACCAGGGGCAGCATCTTGGTGACGCCGTGAAAGGTGATTTCGCGACCATTCTCGTCGGTTTGGGCACGATGCTCGACGGAGCGCTGACGCCTCTGAGCAAAGTCGTCGCCTCGGCGCTCGATTCGATGACCGTCGTGGCGCACCAGATTCTCGACGGCATCAACAACTCTGCCGCTGGTAACAGGCGTCAGTGACCATCCGTTTCCGGCAGCGATGCCGGGATTTTCTCGCTCGCGGCATCTGAAGGCAGTCCGGTTCATCGCCATCGGACTGCCTTTCTCTTTTCCTGCCGATTCTTGTATATTCCCTCTTTTTCGCGAAGGATTTCCCTCCGCTCATGATATTTCCAGCTTGACACTCTGACCATCATGCCCGATATCTATCCCGAGTATCCGTCCTCTCTTTCATACAGTGCCATGGAGGCCCGCGTTCGCCAGTTCTGGGAAGAACAGGGCATTTTCAGGAAAAGCCTCGCGAAGGAGGCCCCGAAAGGCATCTACTCGTTTTATGAAGGGCCGCCGACGGTGAACGGCAAACCGGGCGTGCATCACGTCTTCAGCCGCACCATCAAGGATGTGGTTTGCCGCTATCAATCGATGCAGGGCTTCCAGGTGCCGCGCAAGGCGGGATGGGATACGCACGGCCTGCCGGTCGAGATTTCGGTCGAAAAGAAGCTCGGGCTGAAGAACAAGTCGCATGTCGAGGAGTACGGCGTCGGCGAGTTCAACCGCGAGGCACGTGCTCTGGTCTATCACCACATCGACGACAACCGCGAGGGGTGGGGCAAGCTGACCGAGCGCATGGGCTACTGGGTCGATATGGACAGCCCTTACATCACCTGCGACAACAACTACATCGAGTCGGTCTGGTGGGCGCTCAAGACCAT
>CAIUQW010000132.1 GCA_903901395.1 uncultured Chlorobiales bacterium
AGGTCGCAGATCGCCTCGGCCCGCTTGATGTTGGTCAGGAAGTTGGCGTCCCATATCTTCAGCAGCTTCTTTTTTTGAGGATCATGCAAGAGCGCAATCTCCTCGACGACATTCTCCGCACTCCGTCCCCGCCACTGCTTGTGCATTTTGTCGTTGGCGCAGAAGGAGCACTTCCACGGGCAACCGCGAGAGGTGTAGATGGTCTCGATGGTGTAATCCTCGCTCTTTTCGCCAAAACGCTCGGGCCGGATCGAACGGAGCGGAAAGCGGATCGAATCGACATCCATGATCAACTCGCGCGGCTCCGTATAGACATACTCGCCCTTCTCCTTCCATGCCAGGCCCTTGATGCTGCGCGACGGCCCGTTCTGCACCAGTTCGCGGAAGGTCGCCTCGCCCTCGCCGATCACCACCAGATCGACGCAGCCGAGATCGAGCGCCTCCTCAGGCCGTGCCGTTGGATGAAAGCCGCCCATCACCACCGTGATGCCGTGCTTTTTGGCGATCCGCGCCAGCCGCGCCGCATTGTTGAAAGCGCCGGTCATCGACGAAATCGCCACCATATCGAACGAGCGACGCTTCAGCAGCTGCTCGAAGCTTTCGAAAATCCCGTCATTGTAATAATTCTCGGGAATGGCCATGCTTTCAACGATATCCTCCACCGCCGCCGCGAGATAGCCTATGCCGATACAATCGGTGATAAAGCGCGGAAACGGCGTGGTGACCGCTTGCGGAGCCTCGACGAAGCAGATGTTGTTGTAGAATGCCATAGCAGGATGCGCGCCAGCTCAGGTTCAGATTATAAAGGAAGGGAATGGAATATCACAGCGCCGATCCGCCGTCGGGCGGAATCATCGTGAAAAAAAGAATATACGTGATTTGTGTGAAAAACGAGGCTTTTCCGGCAACAATCCCCACAGAAATAGAGGCTTAATGGCATCGATTTTGAAGTGCAGTGTGTCGATAGATTTGCAATCGAAGATCGCGTTGCAGGATGCCGCGATGGTCAACATGAGTCGTTCGGGATACGCCAATTCTGGCGAATGCGTTTCGGAAGCCTGGCAAACGTAGCAGGCTTTGCGGGAACAGCAATTCCCTGGTCTTTCAGTGCCAGCCTTTTTTTAACCTTATTTAAATCCAGTCGTTACGGTTAGCGTATTTATTGAACTTGAGCAAATCCTCATTCATTCGTCATCGGTCATCAGGGAAAATCAGGGAATAACCTTTAAAGTTTTTTTACGGCTTTGAAACTTTATTATACAAAGTACGTGTTATTTCAGAGACCGCAACTGCGAGCGAGCACGAGAAAAGCCCTCTTTATATACGCCAATAATTTTTCATGATTCTTGGTGGCTGATTTGCGCTGACCTCATGCCTGAATGGTTCGACGAAACAAGACTGACTAACGATGGATGATTGCAAAACAAAAAAAAATGTGATGGAAAACCAGGCGAGTGATTTGCGGAGAGCACTTACCGAGCTGATCGAGAGCCTTCCGGCAGACATTTGCATTCCGCCGACGGTAGCATCAATGCTTATCAAGTGGTCAATACAGCTAAAAGGCGTCACCTATGGAAAACGTTTTAACCGTAATAATGATCGGTATCGGCGCTGTTCTGCTGTTAGTGTTTCAGGGAATGGTGCTTGCCTCCCTGAATAAAGAGGGTGATCAGGCCGAACCCAAGCCAGGAACCAGGCATCGCAGAAGTATAATTGACACTGTAAAAAGAATAGCATCAAAAAGATTCGTAGAGTGGCGTCGCTGCAAGCATGAGATTCGAGCGTAAATACGAAGGTTATTCAGATATTACCTCAGTATGAACGTCGCCCGTTGCACTGAAATGTCATGCTTTTTGTCGATCCGCAAAGATGGCGTTGAGGAGGTCGAATTTTCTTCCTTTTTCTAAAAAATCACGAATATCAAAGCATACGGCATGGCACGTGGATAATCAAAGATGACAATATATTTGGTACATAGTGATACAATTTGCCGTTGGCCGTGGCATGCTGATTCTCGTTTCCCCACCGATAATTCTGACCCCGTTTTTCAGGAACAACAACGGATGCTCTCAGTGATGACATTCGTCAGTCTGGCGTCACAGCATATCCCGGTGCTCCTGGGATGGCGGATTCTGAGTTGAATCCGCCATCCCAGGAGCACCGGGATCGTAAAGCGTTTTCGCATGGAGGACGTTCTGTTACTTCACCGTTTCTGTCAGCTTGCGAGTGCGGCGCAGGTTGCCGAGCATCAGCAATGAACCTACGCCGACGAGCGCCAGCGTGTTGGGTTCGGGTATTGCGCCAACAGCACCATTGAATGTGTAATCGTTGATGCTGAACGTGCCAGCTCCGCCTGTGGCTGAATAACCATAAAGTCGAAACTCGACAGGCGCCGTGAGGTGCTGGAACGGCGGAGCGGTCAGAGAGATCGTCGTACCTGTTGCCGTTGGCGATCCGATGTCTGCTGTAAATGCATCCACGCTCGATCTCAGCGCAAAAGCTGTCGGTCCAGTGCCTGATGCTGTGCCGGTGTAGACGAAGTTGTCGAAGTTGATCTCGTAACCATCATTTGCATCGAGGGTGAAGGTGAAATAATCGGTTGCGTCGAACGTTCCGGTCGACCAACTTCTCGCGCTGTAACGATCTGCGGCACTGCTTGCCCCAAGGCCCGCGCCGCGCCCGATTCCAGATGCCGTGATGTTTGCGTTTCCGGAAATCCCGGTAGCATAAGGATTTCCAAGGCTTGGGTCTGTACCGGTGATCGAGTTCGTGCTGATGATGGCCGCACTTGCGCCTGTCCATGCGAAAGTAGTGAACAAGCTTCCGATAAGAAAAGCTGTCGCTTTCATGATTTTTCTCCGTTTGGTTTTAAGGGGTAAGGGGTAACCGCACGTGAAAGAGTATGTAGAAAAGAACATAAAACAACAATATTAATGTAGTAATATCCGTTATCAGTACCAAGAGCTTATTGGGTAAGTCGAAACCTCGTTCTGAAAAATATCGTGCAATTTTCATGACAGCACGCTTCTGTCAGCCATGTTCCCAAGGAACCTTTTTCCTCATTAACGACCTTTTTAATCAAGGTTTACAGTTATTTCAACAGCATCAATTCATCCTGAATAGAGAATCATATGGCGGTTTGTATCAACGATCATCTGAAGCGCTATGGTGGGTTGGCTGCCGGGCGGGAGGAGGAGCAGAAGCGTTACTTCGCTGAGCGGCGTCTCTATGCGCTGCAAATCGAGACCACCGATGCCTGCCAGCAGGGTTGCATCTACTGTTACGCCGGTTCTACTCCCCGCGAGCGCCACGGCCTCTCCTCGGATGAAATCCGCGGTCTGCTCGATGACGCGGCGGCGCTGGAAATCCGCGCCATCGACTGGCTGGGCGGCGACCCGCTTCTCCGCCGGGACTGGTACGAACTGATGCAGTACGCTCGTTCACTGGGCCTCGTCAACAATGTCTGGACGAGCGGGCTGCCGCTGAAAAACAAGGAGGTCGCCGCCCGCGTGCATGAAGTGACCGAAGGCGGATTCGTCTCGGTGCATGTCGATTCGATCACGCCGGAGGTGTATGCCCGGCTCCATCGAGGCGGCAACGCGCATTTCATCGAAGCCATCGTCAAAGGGGTGGACAATCTGCTCGCGCTTGGCAAGTCCCCGGATCACATGATCAACTGCATCACTTACACGGCCGAGCAGGGGCCGGAGGATGCCATCAAGACGATGCGATGGTGGTTCGAAACGAAAGGTTTGCGCACCTGCCTGACGATGTTCAATCCTGCCGGAATGGGCGCGGAGTGGCGGGCGTTCGAGCCGGGCCTCGACGAGGTGCAGCGGGTCTATACGGAGCGCGACCGCATCGATTTCGGCGGCGACAATATCTCCATCTCGGCGATGGATACCGACAAATATTACTGCGGCACGATGGCCACCGTGACCTTTACCGGCGACGTGACCCCCTGCTCGGTGATCCGCGACGGCGTAGCCAATATCCGCGAGACTCCGTTCAGGGAAATCATCGCCCGGCATCTCGACACGCTTGTCCACGCGAAGCTGCACGACGTGCGCAATCTGCCCGCGCCCTGCGATTCCTGCGTCAACAATTCTCACTGCTGGGGATGCCGTGCCAGCGCCTATCACTACAGCGGCGACGCGGATGGCCTCGATCCAAAATGCTGGCTGATCCGTTCGAACCAGCATGAACAGTAACTCCAAAAATTAAAAGGAGGTGCGCGTATGACCAGAAAACTCGATGTAACCATCGGCAACGTCAACGAGGTGTACGATGGCGCTGGCGGCATTCTCTGGGAGATGCTCATGGGCGAACAGATTCACGTCGGCGCGGAATCGGAAACTGACGTACTGGCGCGGAAGGCCGGGGTCGGCAGCGGGACGCATCTGCTCGATGTGTGCAGCGCCCTCGGCGGCCCGGCGCGGTATCTTGCCAAAAACTACGATTGCCACGTTACCGGACTCGACGCCACGCAACGGATGCACGCGGAGGCAATTCGCCGCACAGAGGATGCCGCGTTGTCCGGCAAGCTCGACTTCGTGCTCGGCAACGCGCTCGACATGCCTTTTGCCGCGAACAGCTTCGACGTGGTGTGGGGACAGGATGCGTGGTGCTACATCACCGACAAGCAGCGCCTCATCGGGGAGTGCGCCCGCGTGCTCAAGCCGGGCGGCCTGCTCGCCTTCACCGACTGGCTGGAGACCGGGCCGATGACTGACGGCGAGTGGACAGCGCTGAACACCTTCATGGTGTTTCCCTATATGGAGACGCTTGAAGGATACGCCGCGCTCGCCGAACAAGCCGGATTGACGGTCGTCGAAAAGGAAGACCTCACGCCAGATTTCGCCGCTCATGTCCAGACGTATCTCGACATGGTGCGGAACGACTTCCGTCAGGCGATTGTGGACAATTACGGGCAGGAGATGTACGACGCAGTCGAGCAAGGTATCACGCTCTGGCGCGACGCCTCGGCGGCAGGCAAGGTGGGACGCGGGAGAGTGATCGCCCGAAAGTAGTCAGAGCGTGATGACGTGATGAGCGGTCAGCCGCTCACCACCACGCCAAACCACTTCTCCCGAAACCACAGCGCGACGTTTACCAGAGC
>CAIUQW010000133.1 GCA_903901395.1 uncultured Chlorobiales bacterium
AGGGGAGGATACTTTTTTGGTCAGGAAACAGAAAAAGCCTTGTAACATCTTCTGTTACAAGGCTTTTTGGTGCTGAGGAGCCAGGACTCGAACCTGGAATTGCCTGATCCAGAGTCAGGAGCCTTACCAATTTGGCCACTCCTCAATTCAGTGGCTCAATGTAATAAAAAATTCGGAAATCCAACACCGGATTTCACCATTTCGCAAAAAATCGAATCCGCTTGCGGCTCATCCTCGAAAACCGCTCAGGCTCAGGTGTTCGAGGAGATAATTTCGTTGACTACGGCGACCAGTTTGGCCAGCCTTACCGGTTTTTTCAGTATCTGGCAGATGCCGTACTCGCTCAGGGCGCTTGCCTCCTCGATGTCCTTTCCGTAGCCGGTCATCAGGATAATCGGCACCTGTGGGTTTACTTTTTTCAGCTCCGCCGAAAGTTCCAGACCGCTCAGCTCGGGCATGGTCAGATCGGTGATGACAAGATCGAACTCTCCGCGTTGCTGCCTGAAATACTCGACCGCCTCGCGGGGATTTTTCACCGTGATGACCTGGAAGCCCTGTTTGGTCAGCATCGACGTGATCATGTTGAGAATCAGCTCTTCATCATCGACGAAAAGAATCCTGCCTTTACCCCGCTGGGGCGCTGGCTGCACGCTCTGCTGCTCTCTGACCTCCTCGACGATCGGCAGATAGATGCTGAATGTTGTGGAGATGCCCGGCTCGCTTTCCACCACAATCTCCCCCTTGTAGCCGGTGATGATGCCATGCACGACCGACAAGCCGAGTCCGGAACCTTTGTCGGCAGGCTTGGTCGTGAAAAACGGCTCGAAAATATGCTCCATCGTCTCCTTGCTCATGCCGATGCCGTTGTCGGAAATGCTCAGCTCCGCATAGGGGTTCGCCGTCAGTCCCGTCAGCTTTTGCCGCAATGCGCTGTCGGGCGTGACTTCGCGGAGCTTGATGGTGATGACTCCGCAACTCTTGTCGATGGCCTGCCAGGCATTCGTGCAGAGATTGACAATCACCTGGTGAAGTTTCGACGGATCGATGAGGATGTTGCCGCACGAGTTGTCGATATGCTGCTCGATGTGGATGTTTGAGGGAATCGACGGACGGAGGAGCTGAAGCGCCTCTTTGACGATCGCCTGAACCCTGGCGATTTTGGGGGCGGTTTCATGCGCCTTGCTGAAGGTCAGAATCTGCGCGATCAGGTGCTTGGCGCGTTCGGCAGCCTGGACGATGGCGGTATAATATTCGGCATCGTACCCCTCTTCGGAGGCGGTCAACATGCCCAGTTCGGCGTATCCGAGAATGGGCGTCAGCAGATTGTTGAAATCATGGGCGATGCCTCCGGCAAGCTTGCCGATTGTTTCGAGGCGCTCGGCTTTCTGAAGCTGGAGTTCGAGCCGTTTTTTCTCCGCCTCGTCTTTTTTTCGCTGGGTTATATCGCGAATGACGCCGATCATGCCAGAAAAAATATTTCCTTCCGCTTCCTGAACATATCTGACGCCCACTTCGCCATGGAGATTTGCGCCATCTTTTTTTCTGTATTTCAGATCGAATACTTCGTAATCAACCTGATTGGCAATGGCGTAACCAACCTTATGACGCGCTTTTTCGATTTCATCATTGTCGATGAAGTTAAAAAATGAGTGGCCGATCACATCTTCGGGCCGGTATCCGGCAGTTTTTTCGATGGATGGCGAGATATAGCGCACTATTCCCTCGAAGTCAGTAACGAAGACGATTTCGGACATCTGTTCGGTGATCATCCGGAACTTCTGTTCGCTCTCGCGCAATGATTGCTCGATCTTTTTACGCTTGGTGATGATATCGAAAATGACAATGAAATAGTCGGGCTTCGGGCTGTAGACCAAAAAGGAGAACCACTCCTGCAGCGCATTCAGAAAATAGTCGAAATATTCCGGCTGGCCGTTTTTCACCACGCGATCAGCGACTCTGAAGATTTCAGGATCGGTTGTCCTGATTTTCGAAATGATTTCAGTCGCCCGTTTGCCAGCAACATCCTTCATCGAGAGCAGCTCTTCAAATTTACGGTTGACCTCGATGTATCGGTAATCCACGACGACGCCATTTTCATCGTACAGCGCCTGGCAATAGGCCATGCCGTTCGGTATGTTCTCAAAGAGCTTGCGATATTCAAGCTCGCTCCGCTGTATCGATTCGAGCAATTCCCGCCGCTCCGTGGTGTCGATCATCGTGCCGATATAGCCGGTCCATTTGCCGCTCTGGTTGTAAACCGGCTGCCCGCGCGACATCAGCCAGCGGATCGTGCCATCCGGCCAGCAGACGCGGAACTCCATATTGGACTCTATCGCCACTTTGTTGGTCTCCGTGATAGTGTCGATCACCATCTGACGGTCATCCGGATGAATGGCCTTCATCCACAGCTCGAACGTGGGGCGCTGCTTTTGCTGTTCCTGGCCGAGCAGACGTTCGATCTCATTGGACCAGAACGCCTTGCCGGTTTCCATGTTCATCTCCCAGACGCCAGCGCGCGCGGCTTCGAGCGCAAGGTCGAAACATTTCCTGTTTTCCAGCAGCTCAATTTCCGCCCGCTTGCGCTCGGAGATGTCCATGACAATGCCCGACATGCGGTGTTCGTCGCCCGTCACATCCTTCTGAAATCCGCCCGCCACCAGAATCCAGCGAATCTCTCCGTCCGCGCGGCGAATGCGGCATTCAAAATTCCACTCGCTCAGATTGTGTCGTGTCACCTCGACGATGCCGTACACCAGTTTGCGATCTTCAGGAATGACATGTTCGAGAAAGCGCTTGTAGGTCCATTCCGAAGTGGTCGAGCTGTAACCGAAAATTCTGGCAAGTTCAAGTGTACGGAGGAGCCTGCCCTCCTTGAGCTTCATGCTCCACCAGCCGATATGGCTTTTTTCAAGGGCGAAGTCGAGCTGTGATTTGCTGATTCTCAACTCTTTTTCAACCCGCAATCGCTCGGTCAGATCGTTGATGATGCAGTAAAACACCTCGTCGTCCTGAATTTCGATGAGAGTGGTCGATACCTCAACGTCGTGGAGGCTTCCATCTGCTCTCCGGTGGCGGCTTAAAACGATTTTCTGCCCAAGCTTTCTGATCAGTTCGATCTCGTGATCGATCATCTGAGGCGATTTTGTGGAGAGCTGCCCCAGGGTCATTGTGCACAACTCATCGATGGGCCAGCCGTAGAAGCTGGACGCGGCATGGTTGGCATCGATGATCGCTTTCGTCCGGGCATCGATGAGCAGCATGACGGTCGCGTGGCTGTCAAAGAGGCGCTTGAACTTCGATTCGCTGATCTGAAGCGACTCTTCGAGGTGTTTGCATTTGGTTATCTCATGCGCCGTGGCGATGACTGATGGCTTGCCGCCAGTTACGATGCTTCTCGTGCTGATCGAATGCCACAGATACACCATTCGTCGACGATGCAGTATTCTCGCCTCGCATGTGGTTTCCGTTTTGCCGTTCAGCGCTACCATCAGGGCGGCGTGCAACTCATCGAGATCCTCGTCATGCACGGTGTCGTAAAGGTTCATGCCGGACAGGTTGCTATCGTTCACGCCGAACATGGCATGGCGGGCGTCCCGGTTCCATCCGGTGACAAGACCTTCCGGGTCGAGCGTGAAGGCCGGGCCGGGGATCAGGTCGGCTAGGCTTTGCGGCTCGCTGATCGAGCGTTCAAGATCGCGCCGTTCCGAAACAGTACCGGTGATGATGCATAAACAGGTGTTCGCTTCCGGAGAAGCAGCGTCGATAATGATGCTGCATCCGATGGCAATTTCGTTATCAGTATGGCTGAAATCGATATTTCTTCCGGAGTCGAATGCTTCGGCGATCATATCGTTCAGCCTGAGGAACAGACTTGAAATGGCGAAGTTACTGAAGGAAAGCTCATCGAGAGGCGTTCCGGCCAGCTCGACGGGAGGGTTCCGCAACCCGGCCTCGAAAGAGGCGTTCGCCTCGAGAATCCGTCCTGAACGGTCGATTCGCAAGGCAGGCATGGCCAGATGTTCGATGACGGCTGAGAGCATGGTTCCGGTCTGGTTGCAGTTGATACAGTGGCGTAACCTCTGATACTATCAAGCGGGGGCAGGGAAGTCGTCAATATCTGCGTTCAATATACATTGATTCATCTGGATTATAGATATTATTTTTAGCCACCCAAGGCACTTTATAATTAAGAGTTGCGTGCGTTCTGCTCATGCCTGGGCAACGGTGGTGAGGTTTTCTCAGTATATTTAAGTTGAGAGTATCTGCTATGAATCTCGTACTGAACGAAGTGACGAGACGAGCCTGTTCCGATGATTGCCGGAGCGGGATTCAGAACGAAAAGGCGCGGAAGGGGAAATCCTGAGCAACTTGTTTCCGGTATTACGTTTGGGGCGGCTTTTCGCTCCGGGCCGGTCTCACCAGACGATCCCGTCTTTGTATGCTGTTGTTGAAAAAAATGGAATTTTTCATGGAAATGTCCGTTTTCAGTTTCTAATTGATAGGAAGGCGGTAAACCTGATCCATTCACGACATGAAGCCTGTCTCCGGTATCTACAGGATTGCGCTGAAGCTCCTGATGAACGACAAGAGCAAGTTCACGGCGCTTCTGGTGGGCATAACCTTCGCCGTGTTTCTCATGGTGATGATGATGTCGATGTTTTCGGGGATTCTTGCCCGATCTTGCGCTCCGGTCTACAACATCGGCGCGAAGGTGTGGGTGATGGATCCGGCGGTGAACAACACCAACAGCAGCATTCCGATGCCCGATTACATCCTGTCGGCGTCACGGAGCATTCCGGGCGTGAAGTACGCCGTGCCGCTCTATTTCGGCAGCGCCCTGCTCAAGCTCAAGGATGGAACCTATCAGGCGGCAACGGTGGTCGGACTCGACGACTCGACGCTCTTCGGACGGCCCGAGATGATCGAAGGCAGGATTGAGGATATTTTCGCCGAAAACGCCTTCGTGGTGGTGAAGGACGCCGAGTTTCCCAAGCTCGAAAACCCGAAAATCGGCACCGAATTCGAGATCAACGACAACCGCGGCACGGTAGTCGGCATCGCCAGAGCCGCCTCGTCGGGCCTCTTCGGCGTGCCGACGCTCTACACAACCTACAATCGCGCCATCACTTACATTCCGTCGGCACGTTTCACCACCTCCTACGTGCTGATCGAGCCGAAGAGCGACGCGGACATACCGGGCATCCAGAAGGCTATCGCGAAACTTGGCTACGAGGCGCTCACCCGCGACCAGTTCGTCAAGAAGGTCTCCAACTTTTACACCTTCAAGACCGGCGTTGGCATGAACATCATGATGATGACCGCCATCAGCTTCGTCGTCGGCCTCTCCATCTCCGGCCAGACCTTCTACACCTTCATCCTCGAAAACATCGGCAAGTTCGGCGCGATGAAGGCCATCGGCGCGAAGGGCAATGAGCTGATCGCGATGATTCTCGCGCAGGCCTTCGTCACCTCGCTGATCGGCTACGGCCTCGGCGTCGGGGCGGCATCGACCTTCATCATCATCGCCAAGCTGCGCATGCCCGACTACGCCGCCCAGCTCACCTTCCAGACGCTCGGGCTGGCGCTTGTGATGGTGATGATCATCGCGGGCTTTTCGAGCTACATCGGCGTGCGCAAGGTGTTGCAGATTCAGCCTTTCGACATTTTCAGGGGATGAGATGAGCGAAGCGGCGATCATCAGGGCCAACAATCTGGTCAAGTGGTTTGGCGAGGGCGAGGCGCGAACCGTGGCGGTCAAGCAGGCGTCGTTCGAGGCTCATTACGGCGAGATGCTCTACATCGTCGGCCCCTCCGGCAGTGGCAAGACCACATTGCTCAGCATCATTTCAGGCATTCTGAGGCCGAATGAGGGAAGCGTCGTCGTCGAGGATCACGATCTTTGGAGCATGACGGACGACGAACTGGCCGATTTGCGGCTGAACAAGATCGGCTTCGTTTTTCAGGACTACCACCTCTTTCCGAGGCTGACGACGCTTGAAAATGTCGCCATTCCGCTGATTTTGAAGAAGATGGAGTGGAACGAGGCGCTGAAGCTGGCGCGGGAGTATCTCGAAATTGTCGGGCTGAAAGATCGTGCCGAGTTGCAGCCGGTGAAGCTGAGCGGCGGCGAACAGCAGCGCGTGGCCATCGCGCGGGCCATCGCAGGCAAGCCGGACTTGCTGATTTTCGACGAGCCGACCGCCTCGCTCGACGGCGACACAGGGCGCAAGATCGTGGAGTTCGTGAAGTCGAACATCCTGAACGAAAAACGGGCCATCATCATCGTAACGCACGACAGCCGGATTTACGAATTCGCGGACAGGATCATGAAGATGGAGGATGGCAAAATCGTGGGGTACGAAACCAATCATTTCAATGAGAAATAAAATCCTGATCGGCATCGCGATCTTCGGCATTCTGCTTGGCGTCGTGAGCGCAATAGTTATGAAGCTGCGCCCCAAATCGGAACCACCAGCTTTCACGCCGGCCTCGAATCCATACCGGAGCGGCATTTACGCCAACGGCATTATCGAGAGCGCCCAGCAAAGCGGCGCGAATGTGAGCATCTACCCGGAAGTGTCGGGCACAGTGGTGAAGATTCCCGTCAGCGAGGGCGAAGAGGTAAAAGCTGGAACGCCGCTGCTCGTGCTTGACGACTCGGTTCAGCGCTCGACGGCGGCTTCGGCAAAGGCGAGCGTCGCGGTGGCTGAGGCGAGCCTTGCCAACGTGCAGGCGCAGTACAGTAAGCTGAGAGCGTCGTGGAGTCTCGATCCCCGCTCCGTGAGCAGGGACGCGCTCGACACCGCCTCGAACGCCGTCCGCTCGGCCCGTGCGGGTCTCGAACTGGCCCGCAAGCAGTCTGACGCGGCCCATGCGCTGCTCGGCAAATACACCATCACGGCCCGCTCCGATGGCGCGATTCTCGCCATCAACACCTCCGTGGGCAGCTATATCTCCAGCCAGGGCGGCTTCAACTCCTACACGAACGGTTATGTGCCGGTGATCGTGATGGGCAACCCCGACCACAGCCTGCAAGTACGCTGCTACGTTGACGAAATTCTGATCCAGCGCCTGCCGGATCCGGCGAAGATCAGCGCGAGCATGTCGATTCGCGGCACCACGATCAAGATTCCGCTGAAATTCGTGAGGTTCCAGCCGAACGTCACGCCAAAGATCGAGCTGTCGAGCCAGCGCACCGAACGGGTGGACGTGCGCGTGCTGCCGGTGATCTTCAGCTTTGAAAAGCCCGAGAAGGTCACGCTCTATCCCGGTCAACTCGTAGACATTTACATCGGTGAAGAAGCAGCGAACAACAAATAGGCGCGGCGTCGCATGGCTTGCGCTTCCGGCGCTTCTGTTGTTGGGATGCGCAGTGGGGCCGGATTTCGTCAAACCCGCTGCTCCAGCAGTGAAGTCGTACGACCGGCAGCCGTTGCCGAAGCCGGTGAGCGGCGGACAGCGCTTCGACGAGGGGGTCGGGCCAGCGGCGCAGTGGTGGAAGTCGTTCGGCTCAAGCCAACTCGACGCGGTGGTCGCGCAAGGGCTGGCGGACAACCCCGGCCTGCAAGCTGCCGAGGCGAGTCTGAAAGCAAGTCGGGAGAATCTCGCTGCCGGGGCCGGAATCTTCTATCCCCAGATCGGCGCAACCTTTACGCAGACGAGGCAAGCCACCTCGCCAGCCGCATCGTCGGGCTTCGGGAGCGGCGGCATCGTCAATCTTTCGACGCTCTCCGCCTCGGTGAGCTACGCGCTCGATATTTTCGGCGGGCAGCGTCGAGGCGTCGAGGCGCTCGAAGCGCAGGTTGACGCGCAGCGGGCGCAGATGCTTGGCGCGTACATGACGCTGACCGGCAACATCGTCAACACGAGCATCGCCATCGCCGCGTATCGCGAGCAGCTCGACGAACTCGATCAGCTCATCGCCATCGAGAAGGATCAGCTTTCGATTGCCACGAAGCAGCAGCAGGCGGGCATCGCGCCATACAGCTCCGTGCTGGCTTTGCAGAGCCAGCTAGCCTCGCTCGAAGCCTCCGTGCCGCCCGTCCGGCAGCGCCTGAGCCAGGCGGAGCACCTGCTCGCCACGCTCGCGGGCAAAACTCCGGCGGAGTGGCAGACGCCCGACCTGCGCCTCTCCGCCATCACGCTGCCGCCCAACGTGCCGCTCACGCTCCCCTCGGAGCTGGTTCGCCAGCGCCCCGACATCCTCGCCGCCGAAGCGCAACTGCACGCCGCCAACGCGCAAATCGGCGTGGCTACGGCGGCGCTTTTCCCGAGCTTCACGCTCACCGGCAGCTACGGGCGCAGCGCCAACCAGCCGCACGAGCTTGCCGATCCGGCGAATCGCCTCTGGTCAATCGGCGGCAACATCGCCGAGCCGATCTTCAACGGCGGCACGCTTCGAGCCAAACGCCGCGTCGCCATTGAAGCGCGGAACCAGACACTCGCCCTCTACCGCCAGACCGTGCTCGCAGCCTTCGCCCAGGTCGCCGACCTCATCCGCGCCCTCGCACACGACGCCGAAGCGGTGCAGGCCGAATCGAAAGCGCTCGAAAGCGCCAAACTCGCGCTCGACCTCATCCAGGCAAACTACAAGGCAGGCATGGTCAACTACTTACAGGTGATTCTGGCGGACATCCAGTACCGCCAGGCAAAGATCGGCTACCTGCAAGCCCGCGCCCAGCAGATGCAGGATACCGCCGCCATGTACGTCGCCCTCGGCGGCGGCTGGCAGAATGATGAGATGGCGAAGCGGAAGGCGGGGATGTGAGGATAAACGTAAGAATTACGATGTTTCGGATGCCCGCCCTCCGAACCGGAAAATGGACGAAAAAAAGCGGCCCATGCAGTTCCAACAGCCTCAACGTGCCGGGATAGCCTTTCAGCGCCACGGTACAAATTGCCCGTCCAGAACCGTCAAGCTGACGACGCCGGAAAAGCAAACACCAGCATGATCGAAATTTTACTGGCGGAATCGTGAATTTTCGCCTATTTTTTCTTTTGAACCGTACAGACCACACTGCAAGAAACTGGAGATTTGAGGCGAGGCGTTACTGAAACCGGCGTTTGATACAGAAGCGACAAAATCAAATAAAGAGATGATGAACAGCGAGCTTACTCAAAAACGTGAAGAGATTATGGGAATAGCCAGCGAATATGGCATCCGTAATATCCGTATTTTTGGATCGAGAGCGCGAGGTGATAATAAAAATGATAGTGATATTGATTTGTATATCATCGATCAACGATTTGTATCTTGAAGATAATAATACTTTGATGAGAAGGAAAAATGGACCTATCGAATGAGCATATTATCCTGCGAAATCCATTGCTCACTGAATTGGAACCTGTATCAATCAATGCCGTGGCGGATACCGGCGCGGTTCATTTATGTATTCCTGAACATGTGCAGATTCAGTTGAAACTGGAGGAGATCGATAAAAAGGAGGTCACGTTAGCTGACGGTAGCCGGACGCTCGTTCCGTATGTTGGGCCGATTGAGTTGCGGTACAAGAACAGAGTGGGGTTTGCCGGTGCGCTGGTTATGGGAGATCAGGCTTTGCTTGGCGTGATTCCAATGGAAGATATGGATCTGGTTGTCGTTCCGAACACAAGAGAAGTCATCGTCAATCCCAACAGCCCGAACATCGGTTCATCGATTGCGAAATGAGCATGGCGCAAGGCGATTTCGATCAAGGCCACTATTGGCAAAATCGGATATTTTCGCCTATATTTTCATGTAAGGGTTTACGGATGAGATAAAATCAGAGTTTATAAGGTGAACAAATGAATAAACAGCAGCTTATTGATGAAGCAGTGTCGCTACCCGTTGAAGAACGTGCGTTCGTGGTGGATTCGCTGCTACGCAGTCTGAACCAGCCGGATTTGGAAATAGACAAAAAGTGGGCTGTGGAAGCAAAACGCCGTCTTGCGGAACTGCGATCAGGCAAAGTACAGGCAATTCCTGGTGATGAAGTTTTTTCAAAGGTGTGGAAAAGGTTTGAATCATGATCTTTTCTTTTCACTCTGAAGCTGAGGCGATATAAACTCAAAATAAATCCATATTAGGTATAAGAATATGAATTTACCAGAAACAGAAACACTGCTATCATTAATCGGTAGCCTTGGTATAGGGACATTATTTGGAGCAGGGATAGTATATTTTTTTATAAAATCATTCCTTCCTTCCTATTTCTCTGAAAAAGGTAAAAATCTGGCGACTAAGGAAGACATTGAGACAATTACCAATAAAGTTGAATCCGTAAAAACAGATTATGCAAGAATATTAGAAGAAGTCCGCAGCAACAATCAAATAAAACTCGCCTCAATAGAAAGAGAAAAAAACACCAAAAAAGAAGTATATCTTCAAGCAGCTGAGGCTATAACAAGAAGCCAAAATATTGTGCCAAGTTTTTCTAATTTAAATATCAATGAAGAGACTATCACTTCAGGTATGACTAACGACGCAGGGATCATTGCTAAAATCCAAATTGTTGGTTCCGAAACAACTGTTAAAGCAGTTACTAATTTTATGGCGGCCATAAGTTCAGTATCATTAGAGCTAATGCTTGAAAGAATGCCCCTTATACAAAGAAAAAAAACAATTGAAACACTTGAAAGTCTTCGAGGTAAATCAGCGCAAGAAATTGAAAAATTTATATCGCTAATGAAAAATTTAAATCTTCAAGGCAACTATGATCAAAGGACTTGGGAGCTAATTAATAAAAATATAGATTTTGAACAACAGCAAAATCAAAAGTTTCAGCAGGAAATAGAAAATCTGTGGCACATACAGAATAAAGAACATTTGGAGTTTGTAAACAAATGTATGCAACGCCATTTTGAAATATCGGAGTTATTACCAGAAGCTATCCTTTCGGTACGTGAAGAATTGGATATGACTATATCAAGCGAAGCGTATCTTGATATTTATAAAAGCAATATCGAAAAGATGAAATTAGTTTTTAAAATGTTTTTGGATAATATTCCTAAAACAATAGAGCCTAACAAGGCAAATTAGCGACGTTGCTTCCCTTCAAAAAAGCGAACAGTTAGCTGGACACTCAATAAATGAAACCAAACTTCCTCCCCCTCCCACCAACATCCTAAACGCAGAAAACCGGACTTCTCAGCCCGGTTTTCTATCAATCTTCCATTATATCCGAATCAATCCAATCTCACTCCAGCGTGAGATCGATGGTTCTTCTGGTCATATCGACTTCGTGCACTTTCACCTTCAGGCGCTGGCCGATTTGTAGTTTTCGTTTTTTGCGTTTGCCTACCAGCGAGTAGGTGGATTCGTCGTATTCGTAGTAGTCGTCCTTGAGGTTGCGCATGTGCACCAGCCCCTCGATGGCGAAATCGACCATACGCACGTAGATGCCGTACTCGGTTGCGCCGGTGATGACGCCTGCGTAGGTGTTGCCGAGGTGCGCGGACATGTACTCAACCTGCTTGAGCTTGATCGATTCGCGCTCCGCTTCGGTGGCGATTTTTTCACGCTCGTTGGAAATCTGACAGACCGAGCCGAGGATGTTGGTGATCGCTGAAATCCGCTCCGCCGACAGCTTCTTGCGCTTCTTCCTCGCGCCTTCGTACTCGAAAAGCATCCGGTGCACCAAGAGGTCAGGATAGCGCCTGATCGGCGACGTGAAATGCGTGTAGTGCTCGAAGCCGAGGCCAAAGTGGCCGTCGTTGCTCGGCGAGTAAACCGCCTTCGACATGGAGCGCAGCACCAGCTCGTTGACGAGGAACTCGATGTTCGTGCCATGCACCTTCTGGAGCAGCTCGCGCAGCGCTTTGGACGACACCGTGGCGCTCTCCTTGCCCTTGCGGTCG
>CAIUQW010000134.1 GCA_903901395.1 uncultured Chlorobiales bacterium
AAGCCAACCTCGCGCTGGCGGACTTCGTTGCCCCGCGCGAAAGCGGCGTGAACGACTGGATCGGCTGCTTCACGGTGACTGCCGGACTCGGCATCCAGAATCTGTTGCAGGAGTTCGCCGCGGAGAACGACGACTACCACCGCATCATGACGCAGGCGCTCGGCGACCGGCTCGCCGAAGCGTTCGCCGAGATGCTGCACGAAAAGGTGCGCCGCGAACTCTGGGGTTACGCCGCTGACGAAAAGCTCGGCAACGACCAGCTCATTGCCGAGAAGTACCAGGGCATCCGCCCCGCCCCCGGCTACCCCGCCTGCCCGGATCACACGGAGAAAGCAACCATCTTCGACCTCCTCAACGCCGAAGCAGCAACCGGAGTAACGCTGACCGAAACCTTTGCGATGAACCCCGCAGCCTCAGTCTGCGGCCTCTACTTCGCCAACCCCGCATCGAAATACTTCGTGCTCGGCAAAATCGGCAAAGATCAGGTAGAAGACTACGCTAACCGCAAAGGGATCGAAGTTGCAGAAGCGGAGAAGTGGCTCGCGCCCGCGTTGAATTACGATCCGGCTTAAAAGACTGCCTTTGAGGACACAATAGCCGCTCGCTTTCATTTTTTCGGAAAACGAGCGGCTATTTTCTTTCTACCCCTGGGAACGCCGAGCTCCAGCTCGGCATCTTTTTGGCGATTAAATTTTGTATCCACCTCTTCAGATTGACTTTATTATGCGATAAGTGAATTGTTGTGAACCAAAATCATGTGTGGCCTTCAGCCCCATTGCCGAGCTGGAGCTCGGCGCTCCCAGGACAATCCAACACCGAAGCTCATGAAAATCACCTATTTCAAAGACACCGACACCGCCTTCATTCAGCTTCTGGACAAGCCGGTTTTCGAAACACGCGAAATCAGTGACAACGTGCTGATCGGCGTCGATGAAGAGGGAAATCTGGTCAGTATGACCGTCGAGCACGCCAAAGAAAAGGCCGGATCATGGGAGTTCTCGTATCAGGAAATAGCGAAGAAAACGGCTTGAACGTTAACCGCCATTAACAACGAACAGTTTTGATTTTTATGTATATCGCTTTTTTTACACATTTGTGTTGTTAGACAATCTTCAAATCCATTGGTGTGAAACCTTGAGGATTCTCTAATAATGCCTTGATATTTTCTTTTAATAGTCGCATTTCAACATTGGGATAAACAAATTCGGGAAGATACTCCGATATTCCAAAGTTGTCGTTTAAGAAAACCAATGCGCATAGACCGTAGTAGCAAACAATCTGTTTTGCGTCTACATGAATATCTGAAAAATCAATTTTATGGATTAGTGTTATAATCTCACTTAGTAACTCACTGTTTTCTTTCTGCTCAGAAACCACTACCCAAAGGTCACAAACCAAATCACTTTTGATTTTTGATGATTGCGGAACAAGATTACTACCTGTTTCTAAAATGATACGGCTTGCATAATTACCATTCTTTTCCCTTACATTGTAGGCAACATCTAAAATCATTTTCTCTGGATTTTCAAACTTAAACCCATTTCCTAAAACATCCAAAAGATAGAGTAGAGTCTCTCGATCCTTTTTCTGATGCCAAGGCTTAGGATCACGATCGAATTCATAAAGACCATAAAGAATTCCTTTTAATAGATGTTCTTCCCGTAACTCGAAATCTTTCTTATTTTCTAATCCCTCAAGCTCTTTCCCCCAAATAAAAAACGGCAAGTATCCTTCATAGCCAGGAACATGAAAACGTTCTGCGTAATGGCTATTTGCTCCACACCCTTGCCATATAACGCTATATCTTTGCATTTCAGACATTTTTATTTCTTTTTTCTTAGATTGAAATAGCCGAGCCGTACAAACGATTAACGAAACGAATTACACAGGGCCGCATAGACCAAACGGTTTGTGATCATTCGGGAAGACCTAATTCTAGTACAACACCAGGAATAGCTTGTTTTCCGGAACGCAAGGAACTTAAGACTTGCGAAAAGAATGATAAATCGTTTATTGGAATCGCGTCAGGGCCGCTCCGAAAGCACTCTACCAACGCCGAAAAATCAGTTCCTTCTTTAACTATGTTAGGATACATTGCGGCGAACCACACCAAAAACAAGAGGGTTTCTGGAGTCCATGCCTTCTTTGCAGACAGATACATATTAACTGCGTCAGACAACGAAAAATGGTTAAACTCTTCTTTGAATTCGTGAACTACATCTCCATCGCGATCTGCGTGTTTGAAAAAATTTCGGGATTTGAATAATGTGGCAAACCAAACATTTTTATATTCGTCACGGATGCGATCGTTATCTCGAAAAATGCTGGTGACGCCATATTTTTCTTTGAGATCGTATAAAACCTGAGCAGTCGCCTCAGCAAGCGTGTGTATTGAAACCGGGTCGCCTCGATCAAAGAACAGTGCTATAGCTTGATTTAGCTGCCTTTCTGCTACATCGAACTTTGTCAGAAAAAGAGGCTTACAGGGGGCTATCGTCATGACAACCAAAATTGATTATATATTTCTTTACATCAAACAGCGTCATATAACCTAAAATACCATTTCATCAACAAAACACAACATCTTAATCCACAAAAACCCCCATCACCTTTCGTCAATCTGGCGGAGAATTTCGCTCAGCGAGGCGGCGGCGGTGAGTTTTTCTTCGTTGGTGGCGGCGTTGTAGAAGCGGATGATCGCCTGGCCGCCGAGGCTGTTCTTGACCCACGTTTAGGAGTCACCATAATGACCGCGAGCAGAAATCACAATAACGGTTACAGTGCTGTCACTGATTTTGTAAACAATCCGATGTTGTTTGTTCAGCCTTCTTGACCAGCAGCCAGACAGGTTGCCTCTTAACGGTTCAGGTTTACCAGTACCCGATTCAGGATGAAAAGCCAATTCCTCAAAAATCCGGTCGATTTTTCGCAGAATGGATTTATCTCCGACCTTTTCCCAATGCAGGAGGTCTTGCCGGGCCTCGTCAGATATGGTTAATGAATACTGCCCCATATGTTCTTGGGATCAGCAATTGTAGTGACTCTTCCTGCCTCGATATCCGCCTTGCCCCGCTCGATTGCTTCAATGACCAACGGGTTGGCGAAATAGTCATCCGTTTCTCTCTGGCTTTTGGACGGCGATGCCTTCCGCCGGTTTTTCTTTTGCAAAAACTCGGCAAAATCGAGCACTTCATGAAGCATCGGCTCCGGAAGCCCCTTAACTGTTTGGTAGATTTTTTCAGCAGTATTCATCGATTCTCCTGTTATCCGGCTTTACAAATCATCATTGCACCCTTGATGTTAACAAATTTATCGCGGATTTTGCGCGGCTGATCCCAACGAGCGCTTACCCCTCATCGATCTGGCGGAGAATTTCGTTCAGCGAGGCGGCGGCAAGGCACTCGATTCGGGCGGGTCTGAGTTGACGGCCATAACTGAAGAGAAACTGGCGGATCAGCTCCTTTCGCTCGTCAATGTCAAGCGGCTCGACCTTGAACACCAGCCACTTGCGTTTGATGATTTCATCCGGCGCACGGCCCGACAGCGTCGAGACCAGCAGGCGAAAGTTCTCCGGCATGACCGGCGGCAACCAGAGGAGGTCGAGCGCGCCTTCGCGCTCTTCCGGCTGGTTGAGCGCGTCGAGCACGATGCGCCCTTTGGCAGCGGCCATGTAACGCCAGTTTGGGATGGCGCTGCACACCGCATCGGGATGTTCGGGAACCTCCTCGCCGATGCCGAATCGCAGCCTGAACTCGACCAAGATGCGCCGAAGCATGGCGTTGGCGAGTTTACATTTGAGAGAGAATCTGCTGTTTTTTCGCGTCGAACTCCTCCTGGGTGATGAGATTGCCATCGAGCATCTGCTTCAGTTTGGCGAGCCGCGCCACCGGATCGTCCGACGCCGGTTGCTGCGAGTTCATACCACCCATCATGCCCGCCATCGCCTGTCCCAGCCCAACTCCCGCGCCGATTCCGACCCCCATGCCCGCCACGCCGCCTTCGTTCTTTGCAGCATCACGGAGCGCCGCAAGCTGCTGGAGCCGGGCGAAATCGACGCCAACCGCCTGCGCCGCCTGCGCTTCGGCCTGCATATCGGCGACACGTCCCACGCGCCGCTTCGTGTCGTCGTCGAAATCAGTATTCTCAACCCGGAAATCCTTCAGCTCGAAGCCGAGAACGGCGAAAATCGGCGAGACCTTCTCCTTGACTCCATCAGCGATCTCGTTCCGGTTGGCGTCGATCTCGTTATAGCCGAACTTCGCCTCCGCGAGAAAATCGGTCAGCGGCTGTACCAGCCTCGCCACAATCACCGTGCGAAGCTCATCGGCGGTCAGCAGGTCGCGCTGGCCCATCACATTGACGAAGAAGCTCGCGGCATCGGTGATGCGGCACGAGAAGTTGCCGTATCCCTTCAGCCCGACGGGAAACTGGTACTGCGGATCGAGGTACTTGACCGGCCCCGGCGTTCCCCACCCCTGGTTCAGAATCTCGGCGGTGCGGAAAAAGTAGATGCCAACCTTGTGCTCGCTTTTGAACGCCTGCATGAACTTTGTAATCGTCGTCCAGAAGGGTATGTTCTCCGTTTTCAGGTCGGTCATGCCGGGTTCGGTGATGATTGCCTGCGGTTTGCCCTCATAGACGAAGATCGCCCCCTGACCGGGGCCGACAATCAGCTTTGAAGCGTTCTTGATCTCATCGCCGTTATCCGTCCATCGCTGAAACAGCACATCCGCCGCCGGACTCTTCCACTCGATAACCGACCGCAACTGCCCCGTAACTGTATTCCAGAACGCCATATATTACTCCCATGCGTTGATTGCTTCAGGAAACCCTGTGGTATTTCTTCTCATAAATTTCAATAATGGAAAATATGTCTGATTTTCGAGACCACAATATTTATGACAACAAATGCCAACGCTTCGACGCCAGTCAGACCCAAAACCCTGCTGGTTTTCCGCGTTCTTGAGGCAAACATGTCAGTGCATCGGTATCCCGAGGAAAGATGAAAGATTTGACAGGGAGGATTGGCAGGCAGTCACCAAGTAGCAATGATTTCACGGAGATATGTCTGCCGGGGCGTTCCCTGCTCGAGCCGTGACATGCCGGAACATCACGGCCTGAGCGGGGAGATAATCAGAGGATTTCGACCAGTTCGAGGTCGAAGTTGAGGTCGAGGCCGGCCATCGGGTGGTTGGCGTCGAGAGTGACGGTGGTGTCGGTCAGATCGACGATCAGCACGATCGCTTCGCCGCCGTCGGCAAGGCTGAGCTGCAACTGCTGGCCGATTTCAAGCGGAAGGTCGGATGGAATCCGGTCGCGACCGATCTCGGCGATCAGCTCCTCGGCTCTCGGGCCATAGGCTTCATTCGAGGGAATATTGACCGTCTTCTTTTGCCCCGGCTCCATATCGAGCAGCGCGCGGTCGAAGCCCGCAATCACCATGCCCGTGCCGATAGTGACCTCAAGCGGCCCGCGATCTTCGGAACTGTCGAAAACCGTGCCGTCATCGTAGGTGCCGGTATAGTGAACCAGAACCTTGTCGCCTTGCTTTGCCTGTGCCATAACTCGTTCTCCTTGAATCATTTAAAATCGGGACATCCGCGCAAAGACCATCAACTCTTACCTGAACCGAAAGCCAACGACTGCCCGCCTGAAAAAATTTCCGCCGGAAGATAACACTTTTTGCCACAGCCGCGCCGAAAAGTTCGGGCAGGCCGCCGTGCCGATCAACCGCGATACTGAACAGGACAATACCGAGATTCACGCGGAAACGTTCGGAGCTTCTCACATAAACTGATGTAAAAGGTGACACATTTCCCTTTATGGCTTCTGGGACAGTTTTTTCAACAACTCTTGCGCAGGAGGATACCCCTGATCTGCTGCACGCTTAATCAACTTGTCACATTCATTATCGTCTTGTTTGACGCCATGTCCCATACCATACATAAGGCCAAGGCCATATTGAGCGGCAGCATCACCTTGATCTGCAGCAAGTCGAAACCACTTTGCGGCTTCAACTGGATTTTGCTTGACCCCCAGCTCCCCCTTAAAATACATCATACCAAGGGCATATTGCGCATTTACATATCCCTGTTCTGCGGATAAACGCCACCATTTCTCAGCTTCAATGTCACTCTTTTCAAAATATGAAACCCCAATATTGAATTGAGCAAGCTTTTGACCATGCTCTGCAGCAAGAAGCATCCATTGCATAGCCTCTGTTTCGTTTTGCTTCACTCCTTCGCCTTTTGCAAACATCACCGCGAGATTATATTGCGCTTCAGCAACGCCAAATCTATCAATCTCAAGCTGAGACTTTCCATCCCAACACATGATTTGACCCTGAAAGGACTTCACTTCATTTTGCTCAGCAGCAAGTCGCCACCACTTTAAAGCCTCAGCACTGCTCTGCTGAACTCCACGACCTTTATTATACATAATGCCCAAATTGTGTTGAGCAAAAGCACTTCCCTGCTCAGCTGCAAAACGAAATAACCTCAACGCCTCAGCATAATTACCATTACCCTGCGTGTATAACATCGATCCAAGGATGCACTGCGCCTGAATAAATCCTTGTTGTGCAGCAAGCTGATACCATTTCTTTGTCTTTGTCAAATCTTTTTCAACACCACGACCAGCCGCATATAAATCACCGAGTATCATTTGCGCCAATGGATACCCTTGTTCTGCTGAAATGGTAATCCATTTTGCCGCTTCTGTATCACTTTGCTTCACTCCTCGGCCACTCGAATACATGGTTCCGAGATAATACTGAGCTGGAGCATATCCTTTTTGAGCGGATAAACGCCACCATTTCAGCGCAATAGCATCACTTTTTTCGACATTCTGGCCATTTAAATAAGCCACTCCAACATTGAATTGAGCTTCTGCGTCACCCTGCTCTGCCGCCAGACGCCACCACTTCAGCGCCTTGACATTGTCCTTTTCAATTCCTTTCCCAAAGGCATACATCAATCCAAGATTGTATTGTGCTGCCGAATCTCCCTGCTCCGCTGCAAGAGAGTACCACTTCATGGCTTCGGCATCATTCTTTTCAACATCCCTCCCTTTGTCATAGAATACGCCAAGATCGTATTGTGCCTGCACATAACCTTGTTGCGCAGCAAGCCGGAACCACTTTACAGCTTCAGTGTAGTTCTGTTGCACGCCGCTACCCGATGCATATGCCACTCCAAGATTGTATTGTGCTTTTGCATAACCTTGCTGCGCAGCAAGCCGGAACCACTTTACAGCTTCAGTGTAGTTCTGTTGCACGCCGCTACCCGATGCATATGCCATTCCAAGATCGTTCTGTGAAACCGCGCTGCCTTGTGTAGCTTTAATCTGTAATTCGCTCAATGAAGAAGCGTCACCTCGAGCACAGCAAGGGTTGAAGGAGATCAATCCGATTACCAATACAACTTTTGCCGAAGAATTAATATATTTTTTTCTCATAGCCTTTCTATTTATGATTAACTTGATGGCCGATTTCATTTCCAGTCAACGATCTGGCTAATTTAAATACAAAGCAATGTAGAACATTTTCACACGACTCAAGCAACAACGAGAAAAGAATATTGAAATAAATCCACAAAAATGAAAATCAAGTCACAACTTGAATTTTACATATGTTTTATCTATAGGACATCGCGGTCTCACGAGATAATATCCTATACTATTTCTTTCTAAGATATATCCTTGATACATTCTTTTATCTAATCAAACAGAGCGACATCTCCCCCCCCCTCACTCCACCGGCAGCACAACGCCATCTTCCTCGCTTTCGAGTTTGAGCGGGGCGTGGATGAAGGCGAGCAGTTTTTCGCGGACGAGGCAGCGGAGCGTCCAGAGGTCGGCAGAGTTCGCAGCGGTGACGAGAGCGCGGAGTTCCATCGTGACATCGCCCGAGTCGGTGACTTCGAGGCGCGCGATTCGCTTGTCCCAGAGCGGACTCTGGGCGACGATTCTCTCGAACTCCCGGCGCACCTCATCAACCGGCACCTGGTAGGCGACGCGGAGCATCACCGCGCCGGTCAGTTCGAGCGAGCTGCGCGTCCAGTTCTGGAAAGGTTTGTCGATGAACCAGGTGATCGGCACGATAATGCGGCGTTCATCCCAGAGACGCACGACGACGTAGGTAAGCGTGATCTCCTCGATGCGCCCGGTCTCTTTTTCGACCACCACGATGTCGCCGAGGCGCACCGGCTGCGTGATGGCGATCTGGATGCCCGCGATGAGCGTCTGGAGGCTGCGCTGGGCGGCGAAGCCGATCACGATGCCCGCAAGCCCCGCCGAAGCGAGAATGCTGACGCCGATCTGCCGGACGGTCTCGAAGGTCATCAAGACGCCCGCGATGGCGAGCAGCACCACCAGCACGTTGACGATTTTGCGCAGCAGGCTGACGTTGGTGGTGATGCGCCGTGCCTCGATGCTGCTTTTTCCGGCGTCACGGTAGCGCTGCTGGATCACCGCTTCGATGGCCGCGAAAATCCGCAGCACGAACCACGATACGCCCGCAATCGAGCCGATGGAGAGAATATGCGTCAGAAGCTCCTTGATCTCGCCCGGCATCCGCACATAGTAGGCGATTCCGGCGAGAGCGATCAGCACGAAGAGCAGCCGAACCGGCATGAGCAGCAGGCCGAGCGCGGGGGCGCTTCCGGCGATGGTCTGCCGGATGCGTTCGAGCGTGCGCTTGAGCATGGCGTTGCCGAAGAGATAGAGCAGCACCGCAATCACGGCGGCGGCGGTCGGCATGATCCACGATTCGATCAGAGTCTGTGCGTTCATCATCATCGGTTGAAGGATTTGCGAGCCTGCGCCCGCCTCATGCTGAAAGGTAGTGATGAACGCGAACGCCTGCAAACAGGAACGCCCCGAAGGTGGAGGTCTCCGGGGCGTTCAGAAGAAGATGGCTGCAACCGTTCAGCGCGAAATCTGCATCCGGTCGAACTCCTCGCGCGAGCGGCTGACGCAGTCCTCGATGGCCATGCCGCCGTAGTAGTTGCCGGTCATATAGAGATTGCGCGCGCTGCCAAGCATCTGGTCGGTTTTGTCAGCCCAATTCTTGTGGCCGACGCGAAGCGAGGGCACCACATTCTTTTTGGTGATCGTGTGCTCGATCTTCGAGCGGCTGATGGCGAGCACCTCGGTGATGCGCTTGAATTTGGCGCTCTCGTCGAGGCCGGGGCGGAAGTGGAAGGCGAAGCCGCGATAGTTGTCGTCCGGCACGGTGTCGCGCGACACCATCGAGAAGAAGGTGTCGTTCGGCGAAATGATCGCCGCCACCGGCTTGAGCGACACGTCGCTCTTCTTCACCACCACGCCAACCGAATCGACATCGGCAAATTTGAGTTTGGTGAAGTGGTCGGCAAGCCCCGGATTGATGTCGTGCACCAGCCGCGCCGCCGGAGCCGAAGGGAGCGCGATGACGAGAGCGTCACAGGCGTACTCCTTGCCGTCGGCGGTTTTGACGATATGCTTGCCGCCGGAGGTCGAAAGCGACTGCGCGGGCGAACCGGTGCACACTTCGATGCCCTTTTGCGCGGCGATAGTATTTGCCACGCTCTGCAAGCCGTTTTTGAAGGTGTAGTTCTTGAGCACATCCTTGCGTTTCTCGCGGCTCTTGAACATCATGTCAGCCGGAAAATCGTCTGTTGGCTGCGACGGCACCGCGTTGAAGAAGTGGCTGATGGTGTTGCGGTAGTTTTTCTCGCCAACGATCTTGGAGTAGTAGGAGCGCACCGACATGTTCTCCTTCTTGAGTGAAAAGATGTTCGGCGCGGAACGAAGCAGCTCGAAAATATTGAGGCCGGACATGATCGACGACACCTTGCCGTCCTTGAGCAGCGTGAAGGGCACCTTGGCGCGGGGGATGATGGTGTCTGCGATACCGCAGGCCTCGACGATGCCGAGCAGGTTCTGGTAGGAGCTGTAACAGGTGTGCGCTCCCATCTCCAGCCAGAATTTGCCGCTATTGCCCGAAAACTGCGGAGAGGAGAACGAACCGCCGACGGCGCTCTCCTTTTCGATCAGCGTGGTTTTCATGCCAGCCTGCGAACAGTAAAACGCCATGCTGAGTCCGCTGATGCCGCCGCCGATAATGACTACCTCTTTTTGCGCCATGAGAAAGTGATGATGGTTCGAATGAAGAGAACTTGCGCCCTCGATTTGATGCCCCCTAATGTAGTGAAATCATTACAGAAGATCACGGCAAAACATTACGCTCTTCATCTTCCCTCGTACCCCTCTTCGTGGTAATGCGCCACGTAGCGCACGTAGTTTTCCGGTGATTCAGCGATATTCTGGCGCTCCTCCTCGGTAATCGGGCGGATCACTTTGGCCGGAACTCCGGCGACCAGCATTCCCGACGGCACGCGGAAGCCCTGCCTTACGAGCGATCCGGCAGCCACGATCGACCACGGTTCGATGACGCAATGATCGAGCAAAGTGGCGCTCATGCCAATCAGCACGTTGTCCTCGACCGTGCAGGCGTGCAGTACCGCGCCGTGGCCGATGGTGACATTGCTGCCGATCACGAGCGGCCCGGTATCGTGCGTCACGTGCAACGTGACATTGTCCTGTACGCTGGTCTTTTCACCGATGGTGATCGGGCAGACATCGCCCCTGACCACAGCGTTGAACCAGACGCTCGAATGCGCCCCGATCTTGACGTCGCCGATGACGTAAGACCCTTCGGCCAGAAAAACAGACTCGTGAATCTCCGGGTGCATTCCCCGGTACGACATGACTTTTCTCATAGTATCGTTTGATGACAAAGTTTGAATGAAAATATCCGACGAATCAGGTTACCGCTTTTTTACCCGTCAAGAAAGCGACCCATGAAAAAATAGCAACTTTGTCACCGTTCAACGCTCAGCGCGGCGTTTTACTCAATAGCATCGTTTACCAGTCACTGCTCTGAAGCCCGAAAATCTCCCGGTAAGCAACGGCAAGCGTCAGATAAGAGACCGGTAAAGTTACCAGCAGCCCGACAATCAAAGCAAGAGCGCCAAGCACATTGAGCAAACCGATAACAATCACAAGCCCAAACACAGAAAACCACTGTTTCTGGACAACCTTCCGGCTCATTTCCATAGCCTGCCAGAACCCCAAACGCCGGTCGATAATCAGCGATTGTGAAAAAACATAAAGAACTCCGATGTAAATCGTAACGACAAAGATCGGTATGATGAGCAGAATATATAAAGCAGGATGATCTGACGACGGCGATAAATGACCAGCTGATCCCAGACCAAAAACTAATCCTCCTGACACAAGAGCAATAACAAAGATCGCGACAAACATGATAAACCCTTGCGCGAGCGACGAAGCAATCAGAGAGGCCATATAACGGTAGCCGTGAAAAAAATTGCTGAATTCGGCTTTTTGACCAGACATCTGCTTGAAAGCCACGACATTCGCACCCGCATACAAAGGGATAGTCAACAGTGATATTGAAATGGAAATCACCAATAAAATCAATAACTGCCCCCAGAAAATCCCGGAGGAGTAATCCTGATATCCTCCTCCAAATTTTCCAGAATCGAGCAATTTCCCGAAAACCTGTTCGATCAGATAAACAACGAACAGAACAAAAGAAAATCCGATATACTTTCCAGGCTCCTGCTTGAACAGCTCCCACGCTTGTCCGATAAAGCCGGAAACCTCAACCTTGTACTCTCCCCTCAAGAGCCGGTCGTCTGACGAGTGACCGGCGCGTGGGCCGTCATTGAAAGCCTGCATGGTATCCTCCTTTTTTTGCTGGTCGATTTTTTTTGCCGAGCACAGAAAAACATTACGTTAAACATATCACCATATTACACAATAAGCAAGAATCGCTTTACAATACATCATTCATTTTGTTTTGTAAAGTCCCGTTGCCGCTTCTAAATTTTGGAAGTGCGCCCTGAAGCATGGCGCACGCATCGGTAACCAAAGCTTCGACATACATGAAAAAGATTCTCCTCTCCCTGGCGCTCCTTTTGGCAGCGCTCATCACTCCCCTGCCCTCCTTCGCTTTTGGCCCCGAACCTTTGGCGATAAGCGCTGAAGAGCAGACGGCTCTGGAACAGACCGCGAAAAACAGCACCTGCGAACTGCTTGTCGCCAAAAGAAACGTCACGCTGAAAAACGGCGCATTCAAGGCGGGCGACAATCCGGACAACTTCATCGAGGCCAGCCTGAAAAAATCGGTGGCGTGCGACCTGAACGGCGACCGGAAACCCGACATCGCGGTGATCATCGAGCATCACGGCATGTGCAGCG
>CAIUQW010000135.1 GCA_903901395.1 uncultured Chlorobiales bacterium
AATCATGCAGAAATTTATCCAAAATTTCTGCACAATCAAATACGGTATGTTTGTTTAAATCCCTTCCGGCTCTTCGTCCTGCTCACTTTCATTGGGGTTGCCCATCTGCTGCTGCAAGGCGTCTCCGGCTCCCTTGAGGTCTTTGAGTACGCCGTTGACCAGTTTCAGCCCCACGGTTCCGACCAGCAGTCCGGCAGCGCCATGCACGACGAGCGGCAGGCCGAATGGCGAGAACGCAAAAGCGGCTCCCGCAGTGTTGACTGTTTGTTTGATATTCATTTCCGTGCAATTTGTTGTTCGTTGTTCGGCATCTGTTGGCAACGCAATATATGCCTGCTTTTACAGCAAAATATAACACAAAATCAGGGGTCGATTGCAAGCGAGGCGAGTCACTTTTGCTCGACCGTGGCTTTCAACGCGCGGTTCATCACGTCGTAGCTTTGGCGGGTAACACCTGAAAACAGCGCAAGAAACGGGGAGGCGAGAGCGCCACCGAAGGTTTCGGAATGGATAAAATGCGTCTTTCCGACGTCGAGTTGTCGCAGCTCGAACCAGTGGCGACCATGCAGAAGGCCGAAAAAAAGCACGCCGCGCCAGCCGAGAATTTCGTTCCGGCTGAAACGGTCGATCCGCGCCCTGAACCGGATCGGCGGCAACCACGCGAGCCTGATGGTGATGCGAAGCATGTTGTTTAGACCAGCCTCTCCGTCGATGCAGCGGAGGCACGGGTTCCACTCACCGAAGCTGCCAAAGCCGGTCAGCACTGCCCAGACTCGCTCCGGCGGGGCGTCGATGACGATGTCGGTTCGCACTGTTTTGTCCATGATTTTCTCTCCTGCGGTCGCGGGAATTCGTTATCATTCGGGGCGTTTCGAGAACTCATCCATTTGCCATCCGATGAACATCCCGCTCATCGTTCTGCTGCTCGTTTTTATCGCCATCGCGGTTCGGCAGATCAGCCCCGTGCGGTTGCCGGTGTGGCTGATCATGCTTGCCGGGGCCGCTGCCGTACTCGTTATGGGAGCGATTCGGCCTGCCGAGGCGCTGCGGGCGATCAATCCCGAGATCATGGCGTTTCTCTTCTGGATGTTCCTCTTGGGTCGCGCCCTCGAAACGAGCGGCTACCTCGAACAGCTCGCCTACGCGCTTTTCAGCCGCGCCACGACGGCGAGCGGGCTGCTGCTCTTCGTTGTTTTCGGATGCGGACTGCTCTCCGCGCTGTTGATGAACGATACCATCGCCATCGTCGGGACTCCGGTGATGCTGCTTCTCGGGCGGCAGCATGGCATTCACGCGAGGCCGCTCTTGCTCGCGCTCGCCTTTTCGGTGACGACCGGCAGCGTGATGAGTCCGATTGGCAATCCGCAAAACCTCCTGATCGCCCTCGACGCGCTTCCCGCCAGCGCTTTCGCATCGTTTGGACGCTACCTCGTCGTTCCAACCATGTTGAGCCTCGCGGCGACCTTTCTGATCCTGAAGTTCCTTTTCCGGGAACACTTCACCGCGCAGGAGATCGCGCATGAAAAGGCGGAGTTGCGCGACGCGAAGATGGCCGCCGTGGCGCGATTTTCGCTGCTCGTGCTCGCCGTGCTGACTTTGATCAAGATCGCCTTGACGGCGGCGGGCAGAGGCGAGACGCTGCCCATCACCTGGATCGCCGCCGGGGCGGGCCTGCCGGTGCTTCTGCTGAGTCCGAAAAGAGCCGAATTAC
>CAIUQW010000136.1 GCA_903901395.1 uncultured Chlorobiales bacterium
AGTTGCAACTGGCGAACCGCGAATCGAACCTCCCCGATTTCCTCGCGCTGCTCGATATTCGCAACTTCCGTGAAATCTCCTCCGAACGGCTCGACGACTACGACATCGCCTTTGTCGAAGGAAGCATCACCCGCAGCGACGAAATCAAACGGCTCAAAAGCATCCGCGAGAAGGCGAAAGTGCTGGTCGCCTTCGGAGCCTGCGCCTGTTTCGGCGGCGTGAACGCGCTGAAGAACAAATTTCCGGTAGAAGAGACCATCCGCACTGTTTACAAGGAGAAGCTGGTCGAGACGATGCCCGCCGCGAAGATCAGCGATTTCGTCACCGTCGACTATTCGATACCCGGATGTCCGGTCTCCAAAAAGGAGGTCGAAGAGGTTGTGGTCGGCCTTGTCACCCGCTCGCTTGTGACGCTGCCAAAGTACCCGGTCTGCGTGGAGTGCAAGCAGCGGCTCAACACCTGCCTCTTCGACCTCGGCGAGGTGTGCCTCGGAGTGATCACCTGCGCCGGTTGTGACGCGGTCTGCCCATCCGGCAAGACACCATGCCTCGGCTGCCGCGGCCCGGCGGACGGCATCAACTACGCTTCGTTCACAGAGCTTGTCCGGGATAAGGGACTCAGCGCGGAGGAGATGAGGGAAAAGCTTGCATTCTACAACGGTTTCGCAGACTATCTTGACCATGAAGGTTGACTTCAACATCGATATACACCACCTGCCGCGGGTCGAAGGGCACGGCGATATTCGCATTTCGGTCAGGGATGGAAAGCTCGCCGACGCCAAGTGGGCGGTGGTCGAAACGCCGCGCTTCTTTGAAATGATGGTGAAGGGACTCAGCGCCGAGCGTGTGCCGTTCCTCACCTCCCGAATCTGCGGCATCTGCTCCATCAGCCACACGCTCGCCAGCATCCGCGCGCTCGAACGCGCCATGCAGATCACGCCGCCCGAAACCGCGCGGATCATCCGCCTGCTCGCCATGCACGGCGAGACCCTGCAAAGCCACGCGCTGCACCTCTTCTTCCTCGCCGCGCCGGACTTCATGGGCACGCCGAGCGCCGTGCCGCTCCTGCAATCGCACCCCGAGGTGGTCGAGGCGGGCCTCATGCTCAAGGAGCTGGGCAACGAACTGAGCATCGCCACCTGCGGACGCGCCACGCATCCCGTGAGCCTCGTGCTGGGCGGCGTCAGCAAAGCGCCGTCGAAAGAGCGCCTCGCAGAGATCAGGCAGATGATCGCCGAGCGCAAGCCGATGCTCGACCGCGCCACCGACTTCTTCATGACTCTCCGCGTGCCGGAGTTCGTGCGCGAAACCGAGTTCATCTCGCTTCGCGACGGCGAGAGCTACCCCTACATCGGCGGCAACCTCGTTTCGACAGACGGCGTCGTGCGCGACGAGAACGACTATTTGGCGATGACCAACGAGTACACGGTTGATTTCTCTACCTCCAAGTTCACGCGAGTCAGCCGCGAATCGTCCGCCGCCGGAGCGCTGGCGCGGTTCAACAACAACTACAACCAGCTCCATCCGCGAGCAAAGGAAGCCGCCGCCGCGTTTGGCCTCGAACCGGTCTGCCACAACCCGTTCATGAACAACATCGCCCAGCTCGTCGAGTGCCACCACATCTTCGCCAGCGCCGAAGCGATCATCGACAAACTGCTCGACGACGACCTGAAGGACATCCGCGCCGACTACCAGCCACGAGCCGGGGCCGCCACCGGAGCCGTCGAAGCGCCGCGAGGCGTGCTCTATCACCACATGGAGACCGACGAAAGCGGCAAGGTGGTCAAGGGCGACTGCATCATTCCCACGACGCAGAACAACGCCAACATCCACTACGACCTCAACGCCCTCGCCGCAGAGTCGCTTGCGCAAGGCAAAAGCGAGAAAGAGGTAGAAAAGCTCTGCGAAATGCTGGTGCGCTCGTACGACCCGTGCATTTCGTGCTCAGTGCACTGAGGCTGGGAACGCCGGGAAGGGAACGGAGTACGAAGTGCTATGTCAAGATAAAATGACAGATATTCGTCATCGCGAGTTCCGACTTGTCGGAACGTGGCGATCCATCTTTATTCCTCCGGCGATTAAAACTCTTAAACAATTGCCCCGGACTTCAGTCCGGGGTATGTGGATAAAACAAAATAAATCAGGGCTTTAGCCCAATCTCTTCTTGGGGAGCTTTTGCGATTTTTTGTTGCCGGAGTAATAAGGAATGTTTGCCATTGACTCAACAATAGCGGTCTGACGATTTTTCCGATGGCCAACGCCATTGCAAAAGCTGGGAATCGCCCGGCTTTTCGCGTTTCTGGGAATGGTGGAAATAATGGAAATCCTGCGGCAAATTCTTCCCAATTGCTTGCGATGCGGTACATTTTTTTTACATTCATATATGGGCATCTCTAAAAAGTAGGCAATGATATAAAAAATAGAAATATATGAAGCTACACACGGCTAAGTCATGAATTAATAGTATCTTAAGCAGTACTCATCAAACAGAACGTGCTGCAATGAAAAACATCAACCCAC
>CAIUQW010000137.1 GCA_903901395.1 uncultured Chlorobiales bacterium
CGGGAGATGAGCCGCATCACCCGCGAACGCGGCAAGGTCGAGAGCACGCTGAAAGAGCTGAAGAAGCAGCTCTCCGAGTATCAGTCAAAGCTCAACAGCACCAAAAAGAACGAGCGCCGCTCGATTGCCGACCTGAACAACATCCGCACCCAGATCAAGGTCTACGAGCGGCTCATCTCAGAGAACCAGGCACTCCTGAACCAGCTCGACAGGGAGATCGCCCAGCTCCAGAGCGAGCTTCAGGAGAATCGCGAGACCTATCACCACGTCTCGACCGACTTCCGGCAGGTGGTCGTCGCGGCCTACAAGCGCGGCGGAGACCGGAACGGTGAGCTGATGCTCTCGTCAGGGTCGGTCAACGACGCCATTGTCAGGGGCAGATACATGGGCTTTCTGTCGCGCTCGGTCGGCTCGAAGGTGAACGACTTGCAGACGAGCGCGCAGCAGATGGAGAGCAGCCGGGCGCAGCTACAGCAGACCTACAAGCAGAAGGAGCTGGCCATGAAGAGCCAGCAGGAGCAGTTGCAGAGCTACTCTTCCAAACAGAAAGAGAAGGAGCAGGTGCTCACCGGGATTCAGAAGGACAAGCAAACCTACGCCACCAGGATCACCGAGGTGCGCAAAAAGCAGCGGGCGATGCAGGCCAAAATCGAGTCGCTGATCATGGCGCAGCAGGAGCTGATTCGCCAGGAGCAGGAGCGTGCGCGGCTTGCTGCCCAGCAGCGCCGTCTGAGGCTCGCGCAACAGGCCGAAGCGAGGCGGAAGGCCGCAGAGCAGGCGCGGGCGGAAGCCGCCAGAAGCCGCGCGGCTCAGGAGAGCGCCCGGATCGCCCGTGAGAAAGCGCAGGCAGAGGGGCAACGGAAGTCATCCGCATCCGCTCGTCCTGAAACGATGCCGCCGCAAAAGCCGTTGCGTCCTGTACTTCCAGCCCGCGAAACGCCTCCGCCGCCGCCGCCGAAAGAGGAGCCGGTGGTGGTGGTGGTCGATCAGACAGAGTCGGAGATCGACCGGGTGTCGGTTGATTTCGACAAGGGCGGGTCACTGCCGTGGCCGGTGAGTAATGGCGTCGTCGTGCGCCGGTTCGGTTCTACACACGACAAGGAGCTGAACATCGTGACCGTCAGCAATGGTATCGATATTTCCGTTCCGGCGGGCACGCCGGTCAAGTCGGTCTCCGGCGGCAAGGTGGTGCAGGTGGCCTATCTGCCGACCTTCGGCAACGTGGTGATCGTGCGTCATCCGAAATCGTATCTTACGGTGTACGCCAATCTTGGCCGCGTTTCGGTCGCCAAGGGAGAGATTATCCGCTCGCGCCAGTTGCTCGGCTCTTCGGCGGCGATGCCCGAAGGCGGCTCGCAGGTGCACTTCGAGGTCTGGAAAGGCAAGAGCAAGCTGAATCCACAAACATGGCTCAGATAACAGGGAGAAGATCATGGGAGTGAAATGGCTCTTCGCGGCGATGGTTGCCGTGCTGTTCCGCCCGGAGGCGTTCTGGAAGGATGGCCGCGAGCGCTTGCGGGAGGTGAACGCGATGAAGGAGTACGCCGCGCCGCTCATCGCCATCGCGCAGTTCTGCAAGCTGCCCTTTTTCGCGGTGCCGCGCATGGCCATGCTGATGGCGATCATCGGCTTCACGGTCGATGTGGCCGTGCTCTGGCTGCTCTCCGGCGCAATGGCCGCGATGGCTGGCTCCCGGCGGTCCGAATCGCTCCAAGAGGATGCTGTGACGCTGCTCTGCTTCTCGCTGACGCCGATCTGGCTCGTCGAGCCGTTCGGCCTTGCCGGAGCGTGGCGCTGGATCGTCATGGCGGCGGCCCTCTTCTACACCCTCTTCATCGCGCGAACTGGCACGATAGCGATGCTCGGCGATGAAATTCCTCAGATCGAACCGTTTTTTGGCAAATCGGCTTTGCTGATTTCAACGGCGGCGATCATCTCATTTCTGCTCCAGGGCGGGCTTATCCGTTTTTTCACCTCTTTCTGACCATCGATCCATGCAACCGCAAGACATTCATCTCGATTACAGCCTCGTCGAAGCGATTCTGATTCCCTTCATCCGCAACGAGATCAGGAAGTTCGGCTTCAAATCGGTGGTGCTTGGTCTCTCCGGCGGAATCGACTCGGCGGTGGTGTGCGAGCTTGCCGCCCGGGCGCTCGGCGCGGAGAATGTGCTGGCGCTGCTGATGCCCTACCGGACGAGCAGCAAGGAGAGCCTCGACCACGCGCAGTTGATGGTGGATCGCCTCGGCATACGCGCTGAAGTCATGCCTGTGACGGAGGTGGTGGACGCCTTTTTCGCGACTCGCCCCGACGCCAGCCGACTGCGGCGCGGCAACGTGATGGCGCGGTCGCGGATGCTCTGCCTCTACGACGTCTCGGCGCGGGACGGCTGCCTGGTGCTCGGCACAAGCAACAAGACCGAGTTGATGCTTGGCTACGGCACGATGTTCGGCGACATGGCCTCGGCGGTCAACCCGATTGGCGACCTCTACAAAACGCAGATTTTCGGTCTCGCGCGGCATCTCGGCATTCCCGCGCCGCTCATCGACAAGCCGCCATCCGCCGACCTCTGGGAGGGCCAGAGCGACGAGGCTGATCTCGGCTTCAGCTACGACGTGGTCGACCGCCTGCTCTACATGATGATCGAGGAACGCATGGATCGTGAAGCCATTCTCGCCGAAGGAATCGAACCCGCGTTCTACCAGCGAGTGCGAAGCATGGTGGTGCGAAACCAGTACAAGCGCATGATGCCCGTCATCGCCAAAATCTCAGGCCGCACCCAGGGCGCGGATTTCCGCTACGCCCGCGACTGGCAAGAGGTGAGGTGAATTTTATTGCCTGCTTGGTCTGATTCGTCTCGTCAGATTTGTCGGAAATCGAACGCAACATTCTCGCGGCGCTTGCCGCGCAACGCATGAGCGTCACTGCTTTTTCTTCGCCAGCAAATCGTTCAGGTTGTTTCTGTGTAGTCTTGTAATTGGATGATTCGGGCCGAGCGCCTTTTCTTCGATTCCGAGAGCACGTCGCATGAGCGGTTCAGCCTCGTCATAGTTGCCTTGTTTTGAGAGTAAAAGCGCCAGATTGTTCAGGTCAGTAGCAACTCCGGGGTGATTCGGGCCGAGCGCTTTTTCATCGATAGCGAGAGCGCGTCGGTAGAGCGGTTCCGCTTCATCATATTTGCCCTGAGCATAGAATAAACTCGCCAGATTGTTCAGTTGAGTAGCCACGTTCGGGTGATTCGGGCCGAGCACCTTTTCATGGATAGCCAAAGCACGTCGGTAGAGCGGTTCAGCCTCGTCGTAGTTGCCTTGTTCTGAGAGTAAAAGCGCCAGATTGTTCAGTTGAGTAGCCACGTTCGGGTGATTCGGGCCGAGCGTCTTTTCGCCGATAGCCAAAGCACGTCGGGCGAGCGGTTCAGCCTCGTCATGCTTGCCCTGCGTTTTCAGTAAAAGCGCCAGATTGTTCAGGTCAGTAGCAACCTCGGGGTGATTCAGGCCGAGCGCTTTTTCGTCGATAGCCAGAGCACGCCGGTAGAGCGGTTCAGCCTCGTCGTAGTTGCCCTGCGTTTTCAGTAAAAGCGCCAGATTGTTCAGTCGGATAGCCACGTTCGGGTGATTCGGGCCGAGCGTCTTTTCGCCGATAGCCAAAGCACGTCGGTAGAGCGGTTCCGCTTCATCATATTTGCCTTGATCTTGCAGCAAATTCGCCAGATTGTTCAGTTGGATAGCCACGTTTGGGTGATTCGGGCCGAGTGTCTTTTCGCCGATAGCCAAAGCATTACGAAAAAGCGGTTCAGCTTCTGGGTATCGTCCCATTCTCCAGAGTATGGTTGCGTGAGCATCGAGATAGAGCGGGTTCTCATCCTCGATAGCGGCGGCTTTTTTGTAGTAGCGTTCGGCTTCGGGGTAGTTGATTTGCAGTTCGCAGGTCTGGGCTTGCAGATAATGCACCTTTGCAAGGTCTTGCTGCAAATCGTTGTGCTTGTCACGGAACTCGCTCAACAGGCGATTGACCTCATCGTAGTTGAAGTCGTTTCTGGCGGCTTCGACTTTTGGAATCAGGGCTTTCAGTTCAGCGCCGACGGAGCCTTGCTGAAACAGTTTTTGCGCGTCGGCATCCGCCTGCACGACCTTGTCGAGGTAGTTCGACAAATCTTCCCAGAATTTCGCTTTGCTGTAGGCATCGAGCTGTTCGACATCCTTGCCGCCATGAGCGGCGCGAACCAGCTTCCTGAAGGCAGGATTCTCTTTGGTCGCCTCCCAGTCCTGCTGCTGGATTCTCTTTCTGAACTCAGCCTCTTGCTTCGGACTCAATCCCTGATACACCGTGAGATCACGGCCAACAATATTGCCATTACCCTGAATGAAAGTTGTACCTGTTGAGTTGGCGCTCAGACATGACGGAGCGGCAAGAGTGCTGGCCGAAATGCTGAACACAGCGTATGCGGCGATGATTCTGATGGCTGGTTTCATCGATGTTATTCTCCGTGAAGCTTTTGCGTAGCGTTGACGGGAAAAGTCACTGGTGAAGCTCGGGGGATGACCCAGCTATTGCTTTTTCCTGGCCTGGACAGCGTTCAGGTAGTTTCTGCATGAAATGCTGTTCGGATGCTCCGGGCCGAGCGTCAATTCATCGATAGCGAGCGCGCGTCGGAAGAGCGGTTCAGCGTCATCAAACTTGCCCTGAACGCAGAGCAATCCCGCCAGATTGGTCAGGCTTATGGCAACGAAAGGATGAAACGGGCCAAGCGTCGTTTCCTGAATCGTCAGTGCCCGACGATAGAGCAGTTCCGCTTCGGCAAACTTGCCCATATCTTGCAGCAATTGCGCCAGATTGTTCAGAATCGTGGCAACATCGGGATGCTGCGGGCCGAGAACTTTTTCAGTGATGGTCAATGCGCGTCGATAGAGAAGTTCCGCTTCGTTTCCTTTACCCATATCACATAGCAAATGTGCCAGATTGTTCAGAATTCTGGCAACATCCGGGTGCTCTGCTCCGTGAGCTTTTTCAATGATAGCCAGAGCGCGTCGATAGAGTGGTTCCGCTTCGGCATATTTCCCCTGTTTTTCAAGCACGCACGCCAGGTTGTTCAAACATATAACGATATCTTGATGCTCCGGGCCCCAAACTTTTTCTGTGATTGCCAACACTCGTCGAAAGAGCGGTTCCGCTTCGCTATATTTTCCTTGCGCCTCAAGCAGGCTCGCCAGATGGTTCAGGGTGGAAGCAACCAAGAGATGTTCGGGTCCGAGAGTTTTTTCATTGATAGCCAAAGCGCGTCGATGGAGAGGTTCCGCTTCGTTATACTTGCCCTGATCCTGCAAAAACCTCGCCAGATTGCTCAGGCTTGCAGCGACGTAAAGATGTTCAGGCCCGAAAGTTTTTTCAAAATTAGCCAAAGCGCGTCGAAACAGAGGTTCGGCTTCGGCATATCGACCCAGCGTATTGAGAATGACAGCATGGGCATTGAGGTAGATCGGATTTTCGTCATCGATGGCGGCTGCCTTGCGGTAATAACGCTCGGCTTCCGGGTAGTTGATTTGCAGTTCGTAATTCTGCCCCTGCAGATAACTTACCTTTGCCAGATCCTGCTCCAGCCCCTGATTGCTGCCTCTGAAGCCACTGAGCAGCCGGTTGACCTCGTCGTAGTTGAAGTCGTTTCTGGCGGCTTCGATTTTAGGAATCAGCGCTTTCAGCTCCGAGCCCACATTGCCCTGCTGAAACAGTTTTTGCGCGTCGGTATCCGCCTGCACGAACCTGTTGAGATAGTTTGACAGGTCTTCCCAGAAGGTCGCCTTGCTGTATTCGTCGAGCTGTTCGACATCCTTGCCGCCATGGCAGGCGCGCACCAGCTTTCTCAATGCCGGATTGTCTTTGGCAGCTTCCCAGTCCTGCTCCTGAATGGAGCGTCTGTACTCGGCAAGCTGTTTGGGATTCAATCCCTGATAAATGGCGACATTGCCACCGGCAACGATGTTCTGATTCCCCTGAATGACGGTTGACGCGCCTTTTTTCAGTTCGCTCAGGCCTGGAGCCGGAGCGATGACGCTTGCCGACAGAGAGAAAACCGTGCAGACGGCAACGACTCTCCTGACCGGGTTCATCGCTTGTGCGCACCCTTGATGGTGACATTGCCGCCAGCGCTGATGTTGCTGTCTCCATTAATGATGGTGACACCACCGTTGTTGCCCTGAACGGCCTGGGAACCGTGATCCGCCGAAACCGAAATCTGAGCCGGTGGCGCTGTCGCGGCAGGCTTGGAGGAAGCGCTTTCTGGTTTACTGGAGTTCAGATAACCAAAAAAACCGGTCAGGATGGTAACGATAATGGTTACTGCTCCTCCGATGATCGCGAGTTTGACTTCTGTTTTCATTGGCGTGGAGATTGGTTGTTAAAACAGCATAGCCTGAATGTTTACAAGATAATGCGAAATTAATACGAAAACAATACAAAAGTAACCGCTGATGGGTGTAAAAGAGCGCGAAGAGCGGTTGCTGTGGTTGTGAGCAAATACCGGGTTTAGCCGCTAAGGGTAGTGTCCGTTTTCTGTTATGCGGCTTCGGGCTGTGCAGGATGAGGGATCAGGGGCGATATGTCCCGTTGTGGTACGCAATACTGAATTTGAAGTCAATGCGCTGCCTTTCACCGAACGTTTGCAGTAGAGCAATGGCCAATCCGGAAGCCATCTGAATCACGTTTTTCATCTCACAAGATTGATTTTATCTGCGCAGGTTGTTGAGTGAAGGGGAGCGGGACGGCTGCCGGATTTGATTCTTGCTACGACCCGTTGCGAAACACCCATTCGCGAGGCAATTGCTGCCTTGGTTTGGCCAGCGTTGGTTCTGGCTTCCAGCAAAGCAGCGAGGGAAGAGCACTCGTCTTCAAGCTTTTTTCCCCAAACAAAAAAAGGCTGCCCGGTCAAACCTTGGCAGCCTTTAAGTGCTGAAATTGTAAGCCGTTCGCGTTAACCTGCGGCTTTGACAATCGCGATGAAATCGTCCACGTTCAGGCTGGCGCCGCCGATGAGGCCGCCGTCGATGTCGGGCATTCCGAACAGTTCGACTGCATTCGAGGGTTTGACGCTGCCGCCGTACTGGATTCTGAGGTGTTTTGCGGCCTGCTCGCCATAAAGTTCGGCGACTTTGGCGCGGATCATGGCGTGAACATCCTGCGCCTGCTGGCTGGTGGCGGTTTTGCCGGTGCCGATGGCCCAGACCGGCTCGTAAGCGATCACCAGACTGGTGATGTCGGTCACGCCGGTCAAGCCTTCCACAACCTGCGCAGCAACGATCTCGTCCGTCACGCCGCGTTCGCGTTCGTCGAGCGTTTCGCCGACGCACATGATGACTGAAAGTCCTTCGGCAAGCGCTTTCTGAACCTTCCGGTTGACGATCTGGCTGGTTTCGCCGAAGTACTGGCGGCGCTCCGAGTGGCCGAGAATCACGTAGCCGCATCCGGCAGCGGCAAGCATTCGCGTGGAGACCTCGCCGGTGAATGCGCCATCGTTCTCGTAATGGCAGTTCTGAGCGCAGAGCTTGACGCCGCTCCACTCGATCACTTTGCCAACTTCGTACAGCGCCGGAAAGGTCGGCGCGATGCCAACTTCGCACGTCACGCCGTCATTGCCGACCTTTTCGGCAATCGCGGTTGCCAGATCGACAGACTCGGCGATGGTGTTGTTCATCTTCCAGTTGCCAACCACAATTTTTCTGCGCATATCAGTAATCGGTTACGACTTCGCGGTAAATTTTATCGATATCGGCCACCTTGAAGGTGTGCTTCCAGAAACGGGAGTCCTTGATTTCGATCTTGTCCTGATCGATGGCCGTGACATAGCCGTGCCACACCCGCTGCTCTTTGGTGAGCAGATTGATCTCCTTGTCGAGCAGTTCGCGTGCTCCGCCAATCTGTTTGGCTGTATAGATTATCTGACGCTTTCCCATGAATACAGTGTTTGATTTGGGACGCTATTTAACAAAAATATCGAGGATTTCATAATGAAGTTCCCCTTTCGGCACGCTGATTTTCACCTTCTCGCCCACCGTCTTGCCGATCAGCGAGCGTCCGACGGGAGAGCGCACGGAGATTTTGCCGAGATCCATGTCGGCCTCCTCGGATGAAACCAGCGTATACTCGATAATCTCGTCATCGACTTGCAGGTTGCGCAGCTTGACCGAGGTGAGAATATAGACCTTGTCGGTTTTGATCTGCTTCGGATCGAGGATGGTTGCCGAAGCGAGTTTGTTTTCGAGATCGGAAATTTTCGCTTCGAGCTGCGACTGCTCTTCGCGAGCGGCGTCGTACTCGGCGTTTTCGCTCAGATCACCATGAGAACGAGCCTCCGCAATCTTTTCGAGCACCTCTTTGCGGGTCTCGGTCGTCAACAGGTGAAGTTCCTCCTTGAGCCGGTTGTACCCATCCCGTGTCAGATAAATTCGGTCACTCATGTCAATTCATGGTTTTGATTGGCGATGCTGATAAGCGAATAAACGCCAGACGTCTCAACAGCTATGGAACATGTGGCAAACAAAAAAAAGTAAAGTCAGCAGCCTGGCCGACTTTACTTCATTTCGAGCAATTTAGAAAACTTTATGCTGCGGGCAAAGAGCATCAGAGATTAAACGCAAAATACATCCGGCTCCATCCGCGCTCGACAAGCATGGTGATCCTGTCGCCGCGCTTCTTGCGTCCAACGAGCTGATTGAATTGCGTGTAGGAGGTGATGCTGTTCTTGTCGATGGACAGAATGACGTCGCCAAGCCGGAGACCCGCTTTGTACGCTTCGCTGGAAACCTTGACGCCCGTTACGACAACCCTGTTCGATACGGCTTTCTTGCCAAGCTGCTCGGCAACCTCGGCGTTGAGCGGCGCGGCCATGAAGCCGAGCAGTTCGTTCTCGACCTCCGGAGCCTGGCCTGTGGCGGCGGCGACTTTGTCGCTGAGCTGCTCCACGCGAACGTTGACCGTCACCGGCGCGCCGTCGCGCTCGACGCGCACGGTCGCGGAGTTTCCCGGCTCCTGGGCGGCAACCGCCGCGCGAAGCTCGTTCGTTCCGGCAACTTTCCGGCCATTGAACTCGGTGATGACGTCACCCTTCTTCAAGCCGTCAGCCGCCGCGCCCTGTTCGGCAACCGCACCAACGACGACGCCCTGCGCGGCATCGAGCTTGCGCTGGCTGGCAACCTTCTCATCGACATCCTGCATGCCGATTCCCAGGTAGCCGCGGCTCACCTTGCCGCTCCTGGCAAGCGCCTGATAAACCTTCACCGCCTTGCCGGAGGGAAGCGCGAAGCCAAGTCCTTCGTGTCCGGCTGCATTTCCGGGGGTCGCCGTACCGATACCGACCAGTTCGCCGCGCATGTCGAGCAGCGGGCCGCCTGTGTTGGCGGCATCGATCACCGCATCGGTCTGGATAAACTCCTCGTATTCATTCGGAGCGACATTGACCACGCCTCGCGAGCTGACGATCCCTTTGGTTGCCATCCTCGAACGGCTTTCGCCAAGCGGCGCACCAACCGCGACAACCCACTCGCCCGCGCGAAGGCGGTCGCTGTTGCCGATGGCTATCGGCTTCAGGCCGGAAGCCTCGACTTTCAGCACGGCAATGTCCGTTTTTGAATCCCGCCCGACCACTTTGGCGCGGAGGGTGCGGTTGTCCGAAGTTCTGACGAAGACCGCGTCGGGGTTGTCAATCAGGTGGCTGTTGGTGATGATGTAGCCATCAGCCGAAACGATGACGCCCGAACCGACGCCATAGACTGACCCTTTGGCCGACTCCGTTTTAATGAGACCAGAGTAATTTCTGAAGGATTTTCCGAAGGCTTCGAACGGCGTCTGCGCGGCGGCGATGGTGGTCGATTGCGGCAGGATTGTCACGACCGACGGCGCGGCGGCGTCGATGACGCGGGCGAAGGTATCGCTGAGGTCGCCGAGAGGACGCGCCGGAGCGTCGGCGGCGCGAAGCTCCGACGGCCCGAACGCGAGCGCGAAAGAGCGCTCATGCGATGGCAGCGAAAGCTGCACGTTCTGGAAAGCGAGCGTCCCGACGGCGACAGCGGCGGAAACGAATTGCAGCGGTTTGGTGGTCGTTCGTTTTTTCATGAGCGGACGTTGATAAATTATTATTGCTCAGTCAGTTGCCTCGATGCTTTCGAGAGCCGTGAGTCCGGCCCTCATTTTGTTCATGGTCTCTTCGTATTCGAATTCCGGCGTCGAGTCGGCAACGATGCCGCCCGCCGCCTGGAAGTAAATGACGCCGTCACGGATCACCATCGTGCGGATGGCGATGGCGGTGGTAAGCCCGCCCCGGAAGTCGAGATAACCGACAGCACCGCCGTAGAGACCGCGCTTCTCCTTCTCAAGCTCGTAGATGATCTCCATCGAGCGCACTTTCGGCGCTCCGGTGAGGGTTCCCGCCGGAAAACACGACCAGAAGGCGTCCATCGCCGTGAGGCCATCCTGCAGCTCGCCGCGCACGTTGCTGACGATGTGCATGACATGCGAGTACTTCTCGATCACCATCATCTCGTTGGTCTCGACCGTGCCAATCTTGGCGATCCTGCCGATGTCGTTGCGGCTGAGGTCGATCAGCATCAGATGCTCGGCACGCTCCTTCTCGTCGGAGAGCAACTCGCGGGCGTTGCGCTCGTCCTCGTCGAAGGTCTCACCACGCCGACGGGTGCCCGCGATGGGGCGGGTATCGACGATCCGCCGCCCGGCATGGTCGCACTCCACCTTCACCAGCAGCTCGGGCGAGGAGCCGACGACGTAAAAATCCTCCAGGTCATAGAAGTAGAGATAGGGCGACGGATTGATTGTCCGCAGCACGCGATAGACGTCGAAGGGCCTCGTGTGCAGCGTGCGTTTCAGGCGCTGCGAAATCTGCACCTGGAAGATGTCGCCGCTGAGGATGTACTCCTTGGCCTTGAGCACTTTCTCGTAGTACTCGTCGCGCGTGGTGTTGGAGACGACCGGCTCCGGCGTCTCGGGACGGAGCTGGATGAGGTCGCGATCGAGCGGCTCGAAGATGAGCGCGGCCAGCTCGTCGATCTTGCGCTCGGCGCGCTCGCGGTCGCTTTCGTCGAGGTAGTTGGTCACGACGAAGAGCTTGCGCATCACGTTGTCGAAAATGACGAGCGTGTCGCAGAAGAGCAGGCAGAGATCGGGGAGATTCGCCGGGTCGGGCAATTCCGGCGCGGGAATCTTTTCGACCAGGTGCATCGTGTCGTAGCCGAAGTAGCCGAACATGCCCGAAGTGGTCATCTGCTGCGAGCCATTCTTGCGGCGCGGAATCTCGACCGAGGTGAACATCGCCATGCAGCGATCCACGATCCGGCGCAGATCGCTCTCCTCATCGACGATAGCGGACAAGGCCCGGAAACGTTCATCGCGCACGTCGAGCGAAACCTCGCCGCCGACGGTTCCCTTGAGCACAGCCACCGGATCGACGGCGATATAGGAGAACCGGGCCAGCAGCTCCTCGCCCTCGACCGATTCGAGCAGGCAGGAGTATGGGCGCTGAAGCTTGAGGTAGACCGAAACCGGCGTTTCCGTATCGGCCTGGAAGGTTCTGACCAACGGGGTCAGACTGAAGGACGGCTCTTGAGTATGCGCTGCCGCCTGTTCTGAAAATGATCTGATCATGAATTCTGGAATGCTACGATAAGGTAAAAAATCATATGACGGCACCCTCGCCGTTTATATATTGCGTAATGTGAATTCCGAATGGCATTCATATTACCTGCAAGGCAAAAAAGCGATGACTCTCGAACTGCTACTCCAATAAGTTAACAGGAAGCTATCGCCATGAAAATATCACGGCACGCCGGTCAGAAGTGGTTTACTGCGCTGCTCCTCTCGCCGGGAATGATTTTTGCCATGACGTACCTCGCGGTATGGCTGTCGACAAATCTCTGGCTCAACCACAGTTTCAAACGTCATCTCAAGCAAATCTTCGTCACCGAGACCGGTCAGCAATACCGTATCGACATCGGTTCGCTCCGTTCAGGCGCAGACCTGAACTCGCTGAAGCTGAAACAACTTCAGCTCACGCCCATCGACGGCACTTTCAACGCGGGATCGAACCATGCCGCCAGGCAGATCGCCGAACTGCAGATCGATTGTCCCGATCTCAGCTTTTTTCCGTTCAGACCGGCGGACGAAACGCTCTCCCTGCGCATGATCTCCCGGCAAATCATGTCGAGCAGCGTTCAGTGAACCGTCAGTCCGATTCGGTTCCAGCGAATGGAGGCGATCTTTTCGACCGGATCGAACACCAGCGGAAGATCGGGATCCCATGACCAGTAGACCATCATC
>CAIUQW010000138.1 GCA_903901395.1 uncultured Chlorobiales bacterium
CCGCCAGCGCATCTTCCGCCTGCTGCGCGGACCACTTGGGCGACAGGCTGTCGAAGAAGCTGACGGCCGCGACATTCGCCAGCAGGTAGGCGTATTCCGCCTGGGTGATCGGCAGCTTCAGCAACTGACCGGGGAAGGCCATGCGGCGCAGGACGTCGCGGGTCTTGCTGATGCCCTCGACTTCGAGTTCGGACGGCTGGAAATGCAGGTCCTCGATCACGTACAGGCCCCCGGGGGCAAGGTGGGGAAACAGGGTCGCCAGTGTGATCTGCTGGTGGTGGGACGCATGCGAGCCGTCGTCGATGATGATGTCGAAGGGGCCGTGGCTGCGGGCAAAGGCCTCCAGGTCGGCGCGATTGCCCTGGTCGCCGCGCGCGATGTGAATCCTTCCGCCGCCGAGGGCGACGAGGTCGGCGATGTCGAGGCCGTAGACTTCGGCCTTGGGCAGGTAATCCGCCCACATGCGCAGGCTGGGGCATCCGGTCTGGTCCAGGCGTCCGGCGTATTCGGCCTGGGTGTAGACGTGGATCAGCCCGATCTCGGCAATCCGCAAGGGAGCCTCGCGGCAGCTGGCAAGAATGCGCTGATAGATGCGGACGAAGTCGTGCGCGCAATTGATCCGGTCGCCCTTGTCCGAGCCATACGCATTGGCCAACTCGCGCAAGCTGCGTTCGGCAAGAGACAAGGGCGTGGCGTCGGCCATGGTCATAGCAGCACCTTACCGATTTCACGCAGTTGGGGATTCAGGGACGAAAAGGATGAAGGAAGGTGGACGATAAACGAAAAAAGCCTGCTTTGCGGCAGGCTTTTTTCATAGATAGATTCCCGAATGACGGGCTTATCCGATCTTTTCCGCGCCGGAGATGATGGCGGCGACGAGTTTGTCGATGGTGGCGTCGTCCATCAGCACCGGGATGTTCAGGCAGATGCTGCTCTGGAGCAGTTCGCCGGTCTTCGGCCACAGCTCTTCGAGGTTGACGTCGCGGTAACGGTCGTAGGCCTTGAGCAGGTGGCCCCAGATGGTGGCGTAGTGCCAGTCGATCGCTTCGGGCAGAATTTTGGTGCCGAAGCCGTTCTCCATCAGGTGCGCCTCGAACTGCAAGGCAGCCTGGCGGTCGCGCAGCTTGAAGATGAGCGTGTCGCCCTGCGCGCCTGCTTCGTCGCTGAAGGGGCGCATCACGAGGTTGTCGAGATGGCTGATGCGATCCTTGATCTTGTATTTGTTCTCCCTCGCCTTCGAGAGGATGTAGTCGATCTTGCCAAGCTGGGCGAGGCCGATGGCGGCGGTCACTTCGCTGAGGCGGTAGTTGAGACCCTTGGCGCGGCGCGGATCCTTGCCGCGCGGCAGGCCGGGCACGTGCATGTGGCCGTGGTCGCTGAACTCGGCGACGCGGTCGTAGACATCCTTGTCATCGGTAATGACAATGCCGCCCTCGCCGACGTGCAGCGTTTTGCCCGCGTCGAACGAGAAGGAGCCGACCTTGCCGATGGTACCGAGCTTGCGCCCCTTGTAGGTTGCGCCGAGCGCCTGGGCGGCGTCCTCGATGAGCGTGATGCCGCGACGCTCGCAGATTTCGGCGATTTCGTCCATCTTCGGAGCGGCCCACATCGGAATGGCCACGATGGCCTTGGTTTTCGGCGTGATCGCCTTTTCGACCTCCGCCGGATCGAGGTGGTAGGTCTCGTCGATCTCGACCGGCACCGGCACCGCGCCAAGAGCGGCGGCAGCTTCGACCGGCGCGATGAAGGTCCACGCCGTGGTGATCACCTCGTCGCCGGGGCCGACGCCCGCGCCCGCCAGAGCGCAGTGAATCGCCGCCGTGCCCGACGATACGGCGTGAGCGTACTTGACGCCCATATATGCGGCGAACTTCTCCTCGAACTCCCTCGCCTTGTAATTACCCGGTGCGTACCGGTACAGAACGGTTTTCTCCCTGCTGAACAGCTCCTGTATTTCAGCCAGCTCCTCGCGGCCAATAAGCTCGGCTCCTGCCATAATATTTATTTCCTTTTAGTTAATGTTTTGTCCACATCGTCAATTACGTCCACATGCTCCACTTTCTTTCAGGTCAGCGCGTCGATCACCACTCTTGCCGACTCTTCGTTGAACTCGACAGGATTGCCGCCGAAGGAACCCGAGAGCGCACCCGATGCTTTGGCGACGAGATCGGCAACGTTGCCCTTGCCGTAGCCGTAAGGGACGAGGTTCGGAATTTCAAGCTGGCGATAGAGATCATCCATCTGTTCGAGCAGTTCGAGCGCTGATTCTCTGGCTGATGCGCCCTCCTTGCGGGAAGGATTGAGCAGCGCATATTTGTCGTACCCTTTATTGACGTTGTAGCGCATCACCTCCTTGAGGAAAATCGCGCCCGCCAGGCCGTGCGGCACCTGGTGCTTCACGCCGACGTAGTAGGCGAAGCCGTTGGTCGGGCCGTCGCCGGAGTTCATGAGCGCCGTAACGCCGCAAATGCTGCCGAGCGCGAGGTCGAGCCGGGCCTCAGCGCGGTCGAGCTGCCCCTGCTGCAGGGCGTAGAAGGTACGCTGGAACCCCTCAATCGAGAAGATGCGGCTCAATGCGGTGTGCTTGATCGAGCCGAAGCTGTCAACGCAGTGCACGAGGCTGTCCATCGCCGAGGCGATAACGCTCTCCATCGGAGCGCTCATCGAGAGTTTCGGGTCGATGACCGACTTCTTCGGAAAGTTCTTGCG
>CAIUQW010000139.1 GCA_903901395.1 uncultured Chlorobiales bacterium
CAATGAGATCTCTCGCGGCATTTCTTGCCCTTCCTGCTGTAGCGATCAGCCTGTATGCCACTCCATGCGCGGCAGCTTCATCAGACAACTATTTCGATGAGGCCCTTGCGATGCATCGCAAGGGCAATTTCAGGGAGGCAATCGCTTTGTACTCGAAGGCCATTGAAAGCGACAACCGGCAGGTCATGGCCTATCAGATGAGAGCCGCCGCGTGGCAGAAAATACGCCAGTACCAGAAGGCGATCTCCGATTACAGCATGGTCATCAATCTCGGCGAATCCCATTTCCAGGCCGTTGGTTACTTCAACCGGGGCGTCGTCAAAAACATGAGCGGCGATTACGCCGGAGCGATACCCGATTTTACCCAGGCAATAACTATCGACAGGAAAATAGCTGCGGCATTTTTCCATCGCGGCGTTGCCCGTTTAAAGACCGGCGACAGCACCGGATCGCTCGCAGATTTGATCCAGGCCGCAAAGCTCGGCGACCCCGATGCACAAGGCTGGCTCGACGCCTCTATGCCTGACTGGCGACAGATGAAATAGCGATACGGCGACCACCAACGCCTTCCATCTTTGGCAACCCTCGCCAGGATGCCAAATCGATACAAAAAGAAAAAGCCGCAAAGAAATCTTCCTCTGCGGCTTTTTTTTTGTGGTCAGCTGAACACTCTGACAGACGAAAGAGAACGCTTCAGATAGCGCTGCCTCCGCGCTCGTTGGTTCGGATTCTCACGCACTCCTCCAGAGGGGTGATGAAAATCTTGCCGTCGCCGATCTCGCCACTTTCGTGCCTCGCGGCCTTGACGATGGTATCGACGGTCACGTTGACGAACTGGTCGTTGACCGCAATATCGAGGCGGACTTTCGGGAGGAGGTTCGGCGCGATTTTCTGGCCGCGGTAATATTCAATATCCTCCTGACGTCCATGACCGGTGACCCTGCTGACGGTGATCCTTGTAATATCAGCCTGGATCAGCGCTTCACGCACGTGGTCGAGCCTGTCGGGCTGTATGATGGCGGTTATCAGTTTCATTCTCAATTATTAGTTAGGGTTGATAAGGCCATATCCCTGCTCGCCGTGCATGCTGTGGTCGAGACCGGACATTTCGTCATTCTCCGTGACGCGCAGACCGATGGTTTTCTCGACGATGAACAGGATAATCAGCGAAACGATCGCTGCATAGACAACGGTAATGCCGACAGCGGTAGCCTGCACGCCAAGCTGCTGCCAGACAGTCCAGGGAGCATGAATCTTTGCAGACGCATCGGCCATCCACGACGGGCGGATAAAGAAGGTCAGGCAGATTGCTCCGACGATACCGCCAATACCATGCACGCCGAAAGCATCGAGGCTGTCATCGTAACCGAGCTTGCCCTTCAGCAACAGACCAAGATAACAGATAATGGCCGCAATTGCGCCAAGCGCGAAGGCGCCGACTGGAGCGACAACGCCTGCCGCCGGGGTGATCGCCACAAGACCGGCAAGAATACCCGAGGCCACGCCAAGGCTGGTTGCCTTGCCATGATGCACAAGCTCGATGATAAGCCAGGTGAATGCGCCTGCCGACGCCGCCATCTGGGTGACCGTCAAAGCGCGAGCGGTGGACAGGTTGCTGGCGACGGCGCTGCCAGCGTTGAAACCGAACCATCCCACCCAGAGCAGACCAGCGCCCATGAGGGTCATGACCATGTTGTTCGGCGACATCACGTTTCTCGGATATCCCCTGCGAGCGCCAAGGAAGAGCGCCGCCACCAGACCGGTCACGCCGGAAGAGATGTGAACGACCGTTCCACCCGCGAAATCGATTGCGCCCATCGCGCCGAGGTTGAAGAGGAAACCGTCAGCCGCCCAGACCCAGTGACAGATCGGGCTGTACACCAGCACGCACCACAGCGCGATAAAAACAAGATAGCCCTTGAAATTCACGCGCTCGGCAAACGCACCGGCAATAAGCGCGGGAGTGATGATCGCGAACTTGCCCTGGAACATCGCGAACACATATTCGGGAATCTGGGAGGACATGATCGAATCGTCAATACCCTGCAACATGAAAAATTTTGGATCCCATCCTACAATGCCGCCCAGGATACCAGGGCCAAAGCTGAGCGCATAGCCGACCATCGGCCACAAGACGCCGATCACCACCATGGCGCCAAAGCTGTGCATCATGGTGCCGATAACGTTTTTGGTTCTCACGAGGCCGCCATAGAACATTGCCAGACCGGGCACCATCAGCAGAACGAGCGCCGTCGAAGTCAGCATCCAGGAGGTTGTTCCGGTATCGGTAACAACCGGTTCGGCCGCCCACCCTGTGCTGTAGGCCATCATCGCTGCAACAAACAGCAACAGCGACGCACTGATTTTTTTCACCATAACCTTTTTGTTTAATCGATTTATTGATCCTAAAAATTTAATGACTCACGGCTTATTATAATTAAAATTTTAAGCACAGGCAAATTTTGAAGCCATTTTCTTACGAACAAGTAGAATTTATCGGCCAATATCAACATAACCGAAGCTTTCCTGGCTTGAACAAGGCGGGAATAATACTGTATACAGAAGACTATGAAGATGGGGAGAAAACAGCAAAACGAAAGGCTGAAAACGAGTATTTAGCGTATTTTATTCATACAAAAACGCTTTTCTTTTTGAAAACAATTAGTTATTAAGGTAAATTAAGGATTATTTAGCCAGTGGTTGGCTGATCGCTTGCGGGGAAACAGGTGCTTTGGTTATCCCGTAGCGTCTCTTATCTATCGAAGCACATGTTTCTACCGTCTCAAAATGAATATTTACATTGGCAATCTGCCGTACAGCGTTACCGATGGAGACTTGCGCGATGCGTTCTCAAAGTTCGGACAGGTACACAGTTCCAGCATTATCAGTGATAAATTTTCGGGCCGCTCAAAAGGGTTCGGATTTGTCGACATGCCGAACGAAGCCGAAGCCCGTGAAGCCATCGAAGCGATGAACGACAAGGACTTCAAAGGCCGTACCATAAAAGTCAACGAGGCAAGACCCCGCGAACAGCGCCCCCCCAAAAGAGAGCACTACTGATCGTAGTATCCTACTTCAGAAAAAGAGATTATGGCAGGTCAGGCTCATCAGCGGCCTGACCCCCTGTTTTTTTGTCAGAATCTGGAAATCTAACGTACCGCCCTCCTTCCCCCGATTTTCCGCGATATTAAATTCCCCTTGCGATCAGATCGTCGAGCGCGTCGTGCAGTTGCGGCCTCTCGAAATGAAAATTGTGCGTGTTGAGAAACTCCGGTATTACCTTCTGTCCCTTTACAGCATACTCCGCTCCCTCGCCCATAAGAATCTGAACCGCAAGTTTTGGCACAGGAAGCAAGGATGGACGATGCATCACTGAACCAAGCGTGTCGGCAAAAGTCTTCATGCTGACAGGCTCGGGAGAGACTGCATTGACCGGTCCGCTCCAGGCAGGATTACCGAGCGCTTCGAGGATAATCGACACTTCGTCATCGAGATGAATCCATGACAGGCATTGATCGCCGGAGCCAACCGGCCCGCCGATAAAGTAACTGAACGGGGTCATCATCTTCTGCAGCATACCGCCCTTCGTCGAGAGCACGATTCCTGTACGGAGACGCACGACCCGTATGCCAAGCTTTTCCGCAGGAATGGCCTCCTTCTCCCAGTCGAAACAGATTTTGGCGAGAAAATCCTTGCCCGGTGCGGCGGTTTCCGTCAAGAGCAGCGTATCCTCGCACCGTTCGAATGAACCGTAGTAACCTATAGCCGACGATGAGACAAACACCTGAGGCTTGACCGCAGCCGACGCCATGGCCGCCACCAGCGCTCTGGTGCTGTCAATGCGGGAGTCGTAGCAGGCGACCTTGTGCTGCTCGTTCCAGCGGGCTTCGAGCAGCGGGCGGCCAGCGAGATGAATCACGGCATACGCACCATTGATCGAGGCCGTCCATTCGCCAGTCGTCATATCCGAATCCCACCGGATATATCCTGCCGCGCCGGGCACTTTTGCCTCCGCCGCTTGCGGAGAGCGCGCGAAGAGCACGACCTTGCGACCCGATTTGACGAGTCGGCGCGCAACTTCGCTGCCGATCACTCCGGTAGCTCCCGTGATGACGATATGGCCTTCCATAACTCTCTGTTTTGATTGAATCTATCTGCAAGTGACTGTTTGACAGATAACCGGAAGGGAGGATGTAATAATTCCCGACGTTAACGATTGTATACATGCGGGAGTAGCCAGTGATGCAGAAGGATATAGCTATCGGGAAAAGGCGGGGTTCCCTGCCGCGCGGCAAAAGGAACCCCGATGAAACGCGAGGCGCTGCTTACTCGACCGTCACCGATTTGGCAAGGTTGCGCGGACGATCGACGTTGCAGCCGCGCAACGTGGCTACATGATAGGAGAGCAGTTGCAGCGGAATGACGGTCAGAAGCGGCAGTACCGCCGCAGAGGCCTGCGGGATGTAAATGACATCTTTCGTCAGCCGCTCGATCTCACGGTCGCCTTCGCTGGCGATAGCGATCACGCGCCCTTTGCGGCTGCGCACCTCCTCGATATTGCTCAGAATCTTGGCATAGGTGTTGTCGCGGGTGGCAATCACGATCACCGGCATATCCTCGTCGATCAAAGCGATAGGCCCGTGCTTCATCTCGGCGGCGGGATACCCCTCGGCGTGGATATACGAAATCTCCTTGAGTTTCAGCGCCCCTTCGAGAGCCACCGGGAAGTTGTAGCCACGACCGAGGTAAAGCGCATTGCGGGCATCCTTGAGCTTGATGGCCATCTCCCTGATGGCGTCGTTCTGCTCCAGAATCCGGGCTACCTTCTCCGGCACTTCCACAAGTTCGCGCAGATTGAGATGCATTTCCTCCTGCGACATGGTGCGCCCCTTGCTCAGGGCAAGCGCCAGCATGAACAGTACGATCACCTGGGCGGTAAACGCCTTGGTTGACGCCACGCCCACCTCGGGACCGGCGTGGGTGTACATGCCACAGAGCGTCTCGCGGGCAATCGTCGAGCCGACCACGTTGCAGATGCCCATCACCATCGCTCCCTTCTCTTTGGCGAGCCTGAGCGCGGCGAGCGTATCGGCGGTTTCGCCCGACTGGGAGATCACGACCACCACATCGTCGGAAGAGACAATCGGATTGCGATACCTGAACTCCGATGCGTAATCGACCTCCACCGGAATACGGGCGAACTCCTCGATCAGGTACTCGCCGATCAGGCCGGCGTGCCAGCTCGTGCCGCAGGCGCAGATCACGATCCGCTTGGCCTGCTTCAGACGGTCGAGATAGTCGTGGATGCCGCCAAGATGCACTGCGCCCTCATCGACGCGCACCCGTCCGCGCATGACATCGCGCATCACCTCTGGCTGCTCGAAAATCTCCTTGAGCATGAAGTGCTCGTACCCGCCCTTCTCGATTTTTTCGAGGCTGAAGTCGAGCTCCGTGATCTTTTTATGCTGCTCGACATTTTCAATCGTCTTGACCGTATAGTGATCCCTGGTGACAACCGCCATCTCTCCGTCCGACAGATAAACCACCTTTTTGGTGTGTTCGACGATCGGAGCAGCATCGGAAGCGATGAAATACTCACCGTCACCAAGGCCGATCACGAGAGGACTGCCTTTTCGCGCAACCACGATTCTGTCCGGCTCACGCGCGGAGACAACGCAGATACCGTAAGCGCCCTCGACATGGCGGAGCGCCTGGCGCACCGAGCCTTCCAGACCGAGCACCGGATCGGTTTTCCAGATGCGGTCGATCAGATGAACAAGCACCTCTGAGTCGGTGTCGCTTTGGAATACGTACCCATCCGCCATCAGCTCCTGCTTGAGCGTTGAATAGTTTTCGATGATGCCATTGTGGATCAGGGCGATATCATCGGATATATTCATATGGGGATGCGCATTGCGGTCACTCGGATCGCCGTGGGTCGCCCATCGGGTGTGAGCGATACCGATCTTCCCTCCAACAAGAACCGTCCCCGATACATTCATAAGCTCTTCGAGGTTGCTGACGCTGCCCTTCTTTTTGAGCATATGTAACGTACCATTCACGACAGCGATTCCTGCCGAGTCATAGCCGCGATATTCGAGCCGTTTCAAGCCGTTCAGCAGCAGCGGAGCCGCCTCACGCTTGCCTATGTAACCAATGATACCACACATGGAAATACTCCTTGATCGCTTTATTGCATTCCGTCGGCACTCCGACACAATTCTGTCGAAACCAATTGCGCAACGGAATAATTTTGTCGCTCAATATACTATATATGCGCAAATCTACAGCAGGATACTCATCTCGTCATGCAATTTTGCCGCCTCTCGGGCCACTGCAGCTTCGAAATCATCGATGCTACGGAAATCTCCCTTGGGAAAAATGAGCGACCGGCTCACGTTGACCACCGCGCTTCGGCGACAGGGATCCGCGCCTTGTCCTACCGCCTCCTGCATTGAACCGCCCTGAGCGCCAACACCGGGGATCAGGAAAAAGAGATCAGGCGCATCCTCGCGAAGCTCCTGCAACAGCCCTGGCTTGGTGGCGCCGACGACGATTCCTGCATTGCCGTTGCGCTGCCAGCTCCTGACCCGGTCGAGCACGGCGCGGTAGAGCGGGCGGCCATCGTGCATGAGCTGCTCCTCGAAATCTCGCGAGCCGGGATTCGAGGTGAGGCACAAGACAAACACAAGTTTGTCGTCAAACTCGAAAAAGGGTTCGAGCGAATCGAAACCCATGTAGGGAGCCACGGTGATGGCATCAAAGGGCCACGCTTCGAAAAAGGCCTTCGCGTATTGTCTGCTCGTATTGCCGATGTCGGCGCGCTTGGCATCCGCGATGCTCAGGCACTCCGGAGGAAGCGCTTCGAGCGTCGCTTCGAGATCACGCATTCCGGCAATCCCGCGCGATTCGTAGAACGCCGTATTGACCTTGAAGGCGGCGGCATGGTCGGTGGTGGCCCTGATGACCGCCCGATTGAATTCGAGCACCGGGTGCTCTGTCAAGCGGAAAAGATCGGGAATTTTCGAAGGATCGCTATCCAGACCGACACAAAGCATCGACCGGAGCGACTCGATTCTGCTGTTCGTCTTGTTTCTTGCTGAACTCATAACTGATGGCAAAAAAACGATAAATTATCGAATCAGAACACTCATGTTTTCTCAATATAACTGATGGCGTCCGTCAGATGAACAGCGTTCAGTCAGCACTCACGCTCAGGCTGCCGGTAATCGAGAAACTATTAGCCAAAACAATATATTAATCCAAGAGAGTTAAGTATCTTGGAAATTCCGATATTTGATGTACAATTTTCATGTTCCGACCCGCGAGACTTTTGCCAACTTGTTTATATGGAGCAAATTACGGGTCTGAATAATGGCAAGGATGTCGATGAATTTCTTTAATCATGAGCGCACTCGATGGCAAACAACCCATTCAAACTGAACAATCCTTACAAGAACGAGCCGGATAACGGGCCTCGCAAACCCCGGTTTTCAATATTCTACTACATAGCGGTCATTCTTCTGATCATCGGCTTTCAGCTCGCGTTTTTCTGGTCGGGTTCGACCCGTGAGATGGCCTACAGCGAATTTCGCCGCATGATCGCTGAAAACAGAGTCGAATCGGTCAGGCTCGCTCCTGAGAAAATCTACGTCAAGCTCAGAGCGGACGCTGCGTCCGGAAACGCCAGCACCCCGTCCGGCCAGAATATGCCTGCCTTCAGGATGCCCGGCAAAGACTCCCCGACAAATGAAGTTATGGTCAATCCGGTGCGGGACGAGCAGTTGATTCCGCTGCTCGAATCGAAAGGCATCCATTACGAGGCAACTCCCGGCAATGGCTGGATCAGCGAGCTTTTGCAGTGGCTACTGCCTTTCGGACTGCTCATCGGTATCTACTTCTTCATGTTCCGCAGGATGGGCGGCCCCGGTTCGCAGTTCATGAACATCGGCAAGAACAAGGCCGCGCTCTATGAGAACCTCGATGAGCACACCCGCATCACCTTCAAGGATGTGGCCGGTCTCGACGAGGCCAAGGCCGAGGTGATGGAGGTGGTCGATTTCCTGAAAGACCCGAAAAAATACACCAAGCTCGGCGGCAAATTGCCAAAGGGCGTGCTCTTGGTCGGCCCTCCCGGCACCGGCAAAACGCTGCTCGCCAAGGCGGTCGCGGGCGAGGCCGACGTGCCGTTTTTCAGCATAAGCGGCTCGGACTTTGTCGAGATGTTCGTCGGCGTCGGCGCGGCGCGTGTGCGCGACCTCTTCAAGTCGGCCAAGGAGAAAGCACCCTGCATCATCTTCATCGACGAGATCGACGCGGTTGGACGCAGCCGCGGCAAGGGCTTCATGATGGGCGCGAACGACGAGCGCGAAAACACGCTGAACCAGCTTTTGGTCGAGATGGATGGCTTCGCTACCGACAAGGGAGTGATCCTCATGGCCGCGACCAACCGCGCGGACGTGCTCGACTCGGCGCTGCTCAGGCCGGGGCGCTTCGACCGCCAGATCGTCGTGGACAGGCCCGACCTGAAAGGACGCATCGACATCTTCACGGTGCATACCAAGAACCTCTCGCTCTCGCCCGACGTGAACCTCAAGGCGCTCGCCTCTCAGACGCCCGGTTTCGCGGGTGCGGAGATCGCCAACGCAGCCAACGAAGCGGCGCTGCTCGCATCGCGTCGCGGTAAGCAGAGCATCGAGATGAAGGATTTCGAGGATGCCATCGAGCGGGTCATAGCCGGTCTGGAGAAAAAGAACAAGGTGATCAACCCGCGCGAAAAAGAGATCGTCGCCTATCACGAGGCCGGTCATGCCATCATCAGCTGGATGATGCCGGAAAACGATCCCGTGCAGAAGATTTCCATCGTGCCCCGTGGTGTCAGCGCTCTCGGCTACACGCTGAACATTCCGCTCGAAGATCGCTATCTTATGACGAGAGGCGAGCTTGTCGCCCGTATTTGTGGACTGCTTGGCGGTCGCATTGCCGAGGAGATCATCTTTGGAGAGATTTCGACCGGCGCGCAGAACGACCTCGAGCGAGTGACTGAAATCGCTTACAACATGGTGGTGGTCTACGGCATGAGCGAGAAGGTCGGCTATCTGTCGTTCCTCGAAAGCAACAATCCATACACCGGCGGCCCCGGCATCGACAAGAAGTATGGCGACGAAACCGCCCGACTGATCGACAACGAGGTCAAGGCGATTGTCGAAGCCGCCCGCGAACGAGTTCGACAGATGCTTACGGACAACCGCGACAAGCTCGAAATGCTTGCAACGGAGTTGCTCTCGAAGGAGATCGTGCAGTATTGCCAGATCGAGCAGATTCTCGGCAAGCGCACTGCAGGCAAGTTCACCGAGCACCTCGCTCACGATTGCCACAATGGCGTCGATATGGCCACACCGCTCTACGCCGAAGCCAACGCTGTTGCGCCAAACGTAGCGCAAGCACCGGAAGAGCACGGTGATCCGGAGCGCAGGGAGTTGGAGGATGCGGTCGAAAAGCTTCGCCAGTCGAGAAATCTTTCGCAGAATTGAGCGCGGTGACGGAAAAACGGCTTCATATCATCGTCAGCGGCCTGGTGCAGGGCGTGGGTTTTCGCATGTTCGTCATGCGCGAAGCCTCCGCCCGGGGCCTTTCTGGATGGACGCGGAACCTGCCGGACGGCACGGTCGAAGTCGAAGCGCAGGGAAATGCTGGACTGATTGACGAGTTTATCGGGCAAACCCGGATCGGCCCGGCACGCTCCTCCATAACTTCGATCAAGGTCAGGGAAACAGCCATCGACGCCTCCGAAAGGGGGTTTCGCATTGTGACCTGAACGGGCTGAAAATATCGGGATAAAGGAGAAAGGGAGAGAAAGCATTGGTGGGTCCCGAGGGATTCGAACCCCCGACCTACTGGGTGTAAACCAGTCGCTCTAACCAGCTGAGCTAGAGACCCTCGTGAAAGGGCCAGCATTATAACACATTTTCACCAGATAACAAACGAAATCCCGCGTTTTCACTCCGCCGCGATGTGCTTTGTTTGTAAGGCGCGCTGAAAAAGCATAAATTCAGGCCGTCGAATTCAGGGCATCTCTGCAAAGTGTGACATTCTCGGCTATAGTCGACGCCATACGTTTCAGCGACGCATTTTATCCCTCTTCACGCCAATGTCTAAACCATGAAATCCTTATCCATTCTCGGCAGTACCGGTTCCATTGGACTCAGCACCCTCGACGTCGTCCGGCGTCATCCCGACAGGTTTTCTATTGCGGCCCTTGCCGAAGGCCATGACGTTGAAATGCTGCTTCAGCAGATCGATGAATTCAAACCCGCCCTGGTTTCGGTGCGTGACGAGGCGTCGCGCGAGCGCCTTAAGGGATTGCTTGGCGATCACAAGCCTGAAATTCTCTGCGGCATCGATGGAGCTGCAACCGTGGCCGCCGTCGATGGAGCCGATATGGTGGTCTCGGCCATCGTGGGTGCAGCCGGACTGGTGCCGACCGTCAGCGCTATCAAGGCTGGCAAGGACATCGCGCTCGCCAACAAGGAGACCCTCGTCGTCGCCGGTCAGCTCGTCTCCGACCTGGTCAAAAAGCATAACGTCGCGCTGCTTCCGGTGGACAGCGAGCACTCGGCGATCTTCCAGTCGCTCACCGGCCACCGCAAGGAGGATATCGAGCGCATCATTCTGACCGCATCGGGCGGCCCGTTCCGCAAGACGCCCGCCGAGGAGCTGATCAATGTCAAGCCGGAGCAGGCGCTCAAGCACCCGCAGTGGTCGATGGGCGCGAAGATCACCATCGATTCGGCGACCCTGATGAACAAGGGACTCGAAGTGATCGAGGCGCACTGGCTCTTCGACATGCCCGCCGAGAAGATCGGCGTGGTGGTGCATCCGCAGAGCATCATCCACTCGATGGTTGAGTACATCGACGGCTGCGTTATCGCCCAGCTCGGCGTGCCCGACATGCGCGCTCCAATCGCCTACGCGCTGGCCTGGCCGGAGCGCTGCGAAACCGGCATCGGCAAGCTCGACCTCACCAAAGTCGCCACGCTCACCTTCGAGGAGCCGGACATGGTGCGCTTCCCGGCGCTGCGCCTCGCCTTCGACGCCCTCAAGGCAGGGCAGACCTACCCGGCAGTACTGAACGCCGCGAACGAGATCGCCGTGGCTGCGTTCCTCGACCGCAAAATCGGCTTCACCGACATCGCCGGTACGGTTGACAAAACGATGCAGGCGCACGAGGCATGGACGCCGGTCGAGCTGGAGGAGTACATCCAGGCCGACAAGTGGGCGCGCCAGACCGCCAGCCAGATCATAGGATAAGCACGAGCCTGCGACAAGAAAAGACATAATACAACCGATCGACCTGCATACGGACATGGAGCTACTGACCACGATTATCAACTTCATCATAGCCATCTTCATCCTCGTCACGGTGCACGAGTTTGGCCACTTCATCACGGCGAGAATGTTCGGCATGCGGGTCGACCGGTTTTTCATCGGTTTCGATTTCTGGGGCATCACGCTCTGGAAGAAAAAAATCGGCGAGACCGAATACGGCATCGGCGCATTTCCGGTTGGCGGTTACGTCAAGATCGCCGGAATGATCGATGAAAGCCTGGACACCGATTACGTGCAGCATGAGATTCAGCCCTGGGAGTTCCGGGGCAAACCGGTGTGGCAACGCCTCATTGTGATGGCTGGCGGCGTCATCATGAACATGGTGCTCGCGGCGGCGATCTTCATAGGCATCACGGCCACGCTCGGTGAATCGCACACCCCCATCAGCACACCGGCATTTGTCGAATCCAGGTCGGTATTTTCATCGATCGGGCTGAAAAGCGGTGATCATCTGGTAGCCATCAACGGCCACAAGCTCCAATTCTGGGAAGAGGCGTTCGATCCCGCGTATCTCACTTCGGGAAAGCTGGAATACACCATCGAACGTAACGGTCAGGTAATGACGCTTCAGGCGCCGAAAAACTTCCTCAGCCAGCTCAACGATAATCAGCCGCTTGGCATCAGGCCGACCATGCCGCCGGTCATCGACCAGGTGCTCTCTAATGATCCGGCAGCCAAAGCGGGCATTCTGCCCGGTTCGCTGATCACCGCAATCGACGGCAAGCCGATCTCCGACTGGAGCGAAGTGGTTGACACCATATCCAAAAGCCCGGGCAAAAAGCTCGTGATCACCTGGATGCATCTGAAAACCGCGCCTGACGAACCGTTGACCGCTGATATGATCCGCAAAAACGGTCAGACCTTCACCACGGAGGTCGTGGCGAACATGTCCGGTAAAATCGGCATCGCACTCAAGCAGACGGTCGAGACCGAACGGATCAAGCTGTCGCTGCCCCAATCAGTCGTGAGTGGCCTGAACCAGACCTGGAAAACCACCGCGCTGACCGTCAAGGGATTTGGCCAGATATTCACCGGAAAACAGGACTTCCGCAAATCGGTCGGCGGCCCGATCAAGATTGCGCGCATTGCCAATGAGAGCGCCGAACAGGGGCCGGAGAGCTTCATGTACTTCGTGGCCGTGCTCTCGATCTCGCTGGCATTCATCAACATCCTGCCGGTTCCGGCACTCGATGGCGGCCAGTTCGTGCTCAACGCCGTCGAAGGTATCATCGGCAGGGAGATTCCATTTGAAATCAAGATGCGCATCCAGCAGGTCGGCATGACGATTCTTCTCATGCTCTTCGCCTATATGATGATCAACGACCTCCTGAACTTCTGACGTCGGCGATCGACCATGTTTGACAAGCTCCAGTCCGTCAAGGACAAGTACATCACCATCGAGCAGCAGCTCTCCGACCCGGAGGTGATCTCGGATCAGGCGCGGTTCAGAAAGCTGAACAAGGAGTATAGTAGTCTCAAAGAGATCGTGCAGGCTTACGACGCCTGGAGCCGCGCCAAAAAGCAGCTCGAAGAGGCGCTCGCGATGCAGCAGAGCGAAAAGGATCCCGAGATGCGCGCTCTCGTCGAAGAGGAGACCGCCGAGCTTCAGGAGCGCCTGCCGGAGCTGGTGCAACAGCTCAAAATCCTGCTCCTTCCGAAGGACGAGGCCGACTCGCGCAACGCCATCATCGAAATCCGCGCCGGAACTGGCGGCGACGAGGCGGGCCTTTTCGCCGCCGACCTCATGCGCATGTACCAGCGCTACGCTGAGCGGCAGGGATGGAGCTGCCTGCTTCTCGACGCGAGCGAAGGCTCCGTGCCCGGCAGCCTCAAGGAGGCGGTGCTTGAAGTGAGCGGCCACGACGTTTACGGCATCCTCAAGTTCGAGAGCGGCGTACACCGCGTGCAGCGCGTGCCGGAAACCGAGACGCAGGGGCGCATCCATACCTCGGCGGCGAGCGTCGCCGTCCTGCCCGAAGCCGAAGAGGTGGATGTGAAAATCCGCAAGGATGACTTGATGATGGACACCTTCCGCAGCGGCGGCAAGGGTGGGCAGAACGTCAACAAGGTCGAGACCGCCGTGCGCATCACGCACGTGCCGTCGGGCATCGTGGTCGCCTGCCAGGAGGAGCGCTCGCAGCTCCAGAACCGCGAACGGGCCATGAAGATGCTGCGCTCGAAGCTCTACGACATCCAGATCGCCGAGCAGCAGAAAAGCCGCGCCGACCTGCGCCGCTCGATGGTGACCACCGGCGACCGGAGCGCCAAGATCAGAACCTACAACTTTCCGCAGTCGCGCGTGACCGACCACCGCATCGGCTTCACCAGCCACGCTCTGCCGCAGATCATGCAGGGCGAACTCGAACCGCTCATCGAAGCGCTGAGGATGCACGACCAGGCCGAGCGGTTGCAGGCCGAGACCGCCTGAGCGCAGCATCGGCGACGGGCGATTGGTAGATTTTACCGGAGAGTCGCTATATTTTCAGGGAACCGCGCCGACAAGCGGCCCGCAGCAGTGAATCGGCTTTGCCGAGATCGCCTTTGACCTTTTTTACAACCAATGGATATGACTATCGCTCATGCGCCGCAGTCCGATGCATGAGCCGGAGATACCGATATGCTGGAAATGACCGCCACAGGCAAAAGCAAGGG